>CAZAXO010000141.1:0-6201 GCA_964489085.1 uncultured Candidatus Bathyarchaeia archaeon | reverse complement strand
TTGGTGGGAGGATAGGGCTGATAAACATGGGCCATGTATTTCTCCAAAACTCTATAAGACTTTTTTACTGCCTCATTATAAAAGGGTTACCGCCTTTTTAAAGAATCATAATATTAATCGGATCATGATGGATAGTGACGGAAATATTAACCCATTTTTAGATTTGGTTGTTGATGCAGGTATTACGGGTCTCTGGCCACTTGAGGTTAATTCTGCGATGGATGCTGTACAGGTTAAACGAGAATATGGTGACAAGTTATTTCTCATAGGAAATTTGGATAAAAGAGAATTGGCTAAAGGTGGAGTTGCAATGCAAAATGAAGTAGACAAGAAAGTTCCTATTCTTAAGGAGATGGGCGGTTATATTCCCAGTGCTGATCATCTTATACACATAGAATTCACTTTAAAACGATTCAGAGAATACGCTGAATATATTCAACAGTATTTGCCAAGCTAACTATTAGGGTTGAAGTATCTAGATAACAACCAGCTAATTTCAGTATTTTTCGACTATATATCTGATAAGAAATTTAGGTCGAAGTTTAACGAGATTAAAAAGATAAGCTAAGGTAAATAAAATGGATAGTCTCAGTCTTCCTTTAGATTCATATCGTCTAGGGGAGGTGAGGATAACAGAATCTATTTGAGTGAGTTTACCATATTTCTTTACTTTTTTAGATAACTCAACATCCTCAAGAAATTGTATGTTATCATAACCGCTTACTTTCGCGAAGACATCTTTTCTTATGAATAATCCATAATCTCCAAAGAATATTTTCATTACTCTTGTCCGTATATTACCTAAAACACTTACAAACTGCAAAAATGAATCGGAGTTAGTAAAGGCTTGTTTGAATCCACCACCTATTATCTTTCTACTTTTAATGGTGTTCTCAATTATTTCCAGACACCTCTTTTGTAGTACACAGTCTACATGAAGGAATAATAGGATGTCACCATTAGCATATTCGGCTCCTTTATTCATCTGATTTGATCTTCCCGGTTCACTTTCTAAAATGAGTAATCTTCTATTGAATCTCGATCGATTTGTCTTAACTTCATCCATAGTTCCATCGATACTTCCTCCATCAACAAGTATTAACTCAAAATCACCTTCAATCTTACTAATTTTGTTTAAGAACGAATTAATGTGTCTTTTCTCGTTTAGTAGTGGTGTAATGATAGAGATCAAAGGCTTTCTACCACGAACGATACTTGATATTCGTAGTCAATAGTATAATCTTCTAATAAAGATATTAGATGGCTGTATGCTAGAGAAAATTTATTTATCAGTAAAGAAATGTGAGCTTAGATGATGGTTTTATGAAAAGTACCGATTTAGTGGTAACTTACGGTGGTTTCCATCCAGATTACAATGAGGAAGTGAAATATTTTGAGGAATGCAAAGTATACACTGTTCAGATAGAATCAAATCTTGCCTGTCCTCAAGGCTGTCTTTACTGTTACGCTTCTGATGATAATACGCCTATGAAAGAGCTTCCCAGAGAAGATATTTTCAAGATTATAGATTCAGCGTCTAAGATGGAAGTACGGGCAATCGATTGGCTTGGTGGGGATCCTCTTCTTCGAAGTGACTGGTATGAGTTAATGAAGTATGCTGTGAGTAAAAATCTAAACAATAATATTTGGACAAGTGGTATGCCATTAGAGAATGAAGAGGTTGCTAAGAAAGCGGTAGAAGTCTCTAAAGGTGGCTTCATATCAGTCCATCTTGATAGTTTAGATGAAAGTATTTACGAAAAATTACACGCTGGTAATCCGAAAAAGAAGATTAATACTATATTAAAAGGAGTGGATAATGTTCAATCTCTTGGTAAAAAACCTGAGAATATGATCAACTGTATAACCTTTACAAAAGTGGTAGCTGAAGATGCTAAGAAGACTATAAAATACTTTTTTGAAAAAAAGGGTATGAGAACGTGTCTAACCCAGATGTGTATGGCTGGATTAGCTGAGGACCATCCTGAATGGATACCGACAATCCATGATATAAAGACAGCCTGCGAAGCAAGAGATACTATCAACTATCCTGATTCAAAACTCTCAATGTGTACAATGGATACGAATAAATTTTATTGTGGAGGAACAATCTGTGTAACGATTGATGGAGATGTAACTCCTTGCTCTGTCATAAGAAAAGGGCACGGAAATATACATGAATCATCGCTTGAAGAGATAGTAGAAAAATATAAAGATCAACTACTCTTAACTCATCTTAGAGACCCTAAGAATATGCCAGGGCATTGTAGTAGCTGTGAACATAATTCGGTGTGCTGGGGATGTAGAGCAACTGCCTACTACGAAAAGGGAGATGCATTAGCAGAAGATCCGAAATGTTATCTCTACATTCAACAGAATGAATAGACAGGTTTCATAACTGTTAGCTGTTCAGCTAGAAAGTAACTATTTTACCTTGACTTTATGTTTTTTTACATCAGTTGGTGTTTTTTTAGGGATCGTTATTTCTAGAACTCCATTCTCATAGGTTGCTTCAGCTTTCTCTGGGATAACTTCCTCAGGGAATGTCATACATCGATAGAAACTAGAGTAGTTCCTTTCTCTATTGACATATCCTTTTTTATCCTCCTCAACCTCTGATTTTGCTTCAGCTGAAATTTCAATTCCTTTCTTATCTATGTTAATATCTATCTTCTCCTTTGAAATACCTGGCATCTCGGCGCAGAGTCTATATTCTTTATCTGTTTCTATCAGATCACAGAATGGTGCCCTAACTTCTGGTAAAGCTATTCTCGGTATTTTAATTGGCCATGTCCAACGCTTCTCCGATGAAAAAATATCTTGGAAAGTAGTTCTCAAATCATCGAATAATCTGTCTATTTCCGAGATAAGTTCGGATGGATTTAAGGAGACAATCTCTCCCCTCCTCTTTCTAATGGGAATATCATCACTTTTTCTCTTTTTATTACGCATATCTTCACCTCAATAAATCGTTTTCAGGGTCTTTATGATCAAGCTCATAATAAATTGTTTGGATAATAACAAGCTAGCTAACTACTATCAATATCCAGTAGATCTAAAGCATTTTTTATTTTAATGAAAAATTGAAAACTAAATATTCAAATAAATTTTCTTCATAGTTAATTATACCTTAGGTTATTTCTCAATTTTTCCTTGTTTTGCTACGGCTTCAGTAGCTTTTTTTATTTTATCAGGATCTCCTAGATAATAGGATTTGATCGGCTTCAATTTACTATTTAACTCATAAATGAGTGGAATTCCTGTTGGAATATTTAAACGAACGATTTCCTCATCAGAGACATTATCTAAATATTTCACGAGTGCTCTTAGACTATTTCCATGTGCAGAGATGATAAGTCGTTTTCCATTTTGTATCTCTGGAACAATATTGTTATGCCAATATGGTAAGAACCGTTCAACAGTATCTTTTAGACATTCAGTTAAGGGAAGATCTTCTTCGTCTACATCACTGTATTTTTGTTCATAACCTGGATATCTTTTATCCGTTTTTTCAAGTGCAGGTGGTCGAATATCATAGCCTCTTCTCCAAAGAAGCACTTGTTCTTCACTATGCTTTTTCGCTGTTTCCACTTTATTTAAACCTTGTAATGCTCCGTAATGGCGTTCATTAAGACGCCATGATTTTCTGACAGGTATCCACATAAAATCCATCTCATCTAAGACAATCCATAAGGTTCGAATTGCTCTTTTTAAAACAGAGGTAAATGCGATATCAAAAAAAAAGTCATTATCTCTTAGAAGTACTCCTGCATCATGGGCTTCAGTAATACCTTTTTCTGAGAGATCAACATCGGTCCAACCAGTAAAACGATTTTCCTTATTCCAAGTACTTTCTCCATGTCGTAAAAGAACTAATTTCATCATTTTATTTCACACCGTTTTTTAATATTCTCTTGTTCAATTGAATCTTTATCAACAATTTTGTTTTGTGTCAGGCTATTAAAATACTGTAATGATCCGTTTAGACTATACAAGTTGCTAAAAATAAATTCTTCTTAATATGATTCCATGAATCCTTTGGAAGCAGCTTGCTATCCCTCTACCTACCTAATAGATAGTATATACTATAATATTCTATAGTTCATCTTTAGTTCTAACGACTATATCATTTAATAAATTTGCGATTTCATTATATATTTTTGTAAGTGAAGGGGTTGAATTGACTGAATCTCCTAAAATAATAACTATTGGAGAAGCAATTATCGATTTAATTGCTTCTCAACCAGTATCTCTTGAAGAGACTAGCGCATTTCAGAAATGTTTTGGAGGCTCTCCCCTCAATACGGCAATTGGTGTAGCGAGACTTGGCTGTTCTGTCGGTTCTATCGCTGCTGTAGGTGAGGATCAGTTCGGATCTTTCATAGTAGATACATTGAATGATAATGGAGTTGATACCCAATATATCATCTATATAAAGGGATTGAGAACTACTTTAGCATTTGTCGCCAACGATCCTAGTACAGGCGAACGGTCTTTCAGCTTCTATCGCAAGCCATGGTCTCTCACCGCTGATAGCACTTTAGAATATAGAGATTTATCTTCAGACTATATACACTCTGCTAGGATACTTCATATATCTGGATTTGCACTTTCTCAAGAGCCTAGTCGTTCAACAATTATGCGTATCGCACAGGAAGCAAAAGCGGCTGGGGTTACCTTATCCTTCGATCCAACTCTTCGATCAGATATTTGGAACAATCTCGATGAGATGCATAGCGTTTACTCAAAAGCTCTGAAACTTATTGATGTTGCCTCATTTTCAGAAGAAGAATCTGAAGAAATCCTTGGAACTCGTGATCTAAAAGAAGCGGCAGATATAGCCTTCAGTTACGACATAAACTTAATCGGTTTAAAGAAAGGGAAAAATGGTTCTGTAATTGCAAGTAGTGAAGGTAGCTACATCGAGACCAAAGCATTAGATGTAAAAGCAGTTGATACAACTGGAGCTGGTGATGCATGGAACGCTGCTTTTCTTGTAGGATTAGTAGAGGATTGGCCTATCGAAGCCAGCGCATTACTTGCCAATGCAGTAGGTGCATTAGTTGTAACAGCTAAAGGAGCTATAACTGCGATGCCAACTCGAGACCAGTTACGTTCATTCCTATCTGAAAAAGGATTACTTAAACGAATACAAGAAAAGGGAGTCATCTTATAAATCCGCTCTATTAATCAATAACATATGAAATTATCGATGAAAGCTAGCCAGTGCGTAGATACTATTTCTGGGTGCTCATCTGAAGTTAAACCTATAGTATGAAAGCAAAGTATGAAATTTCTAAATTAGAGGTGATAATCCAAACTCCTTAAAATGAAACGTAATATAAATTATGGTATCGAAGTGCTTACAAGAAGAAAATGTGAGAAATAAGTAGATTTGTAAATTAGAGTAGAAAAAGTATTATTGAAGTATATAATCTGTTATTCTTTATCAATTGATTCAAGGAGTTCAAAATATGGATTTGTCTAAGGAAGCCCTCATTACAATGTACAAAAAGATAGTTGAAGTACGCCGTTTTGAAGAGAAGGTAGTCGAATTATACAAGGCGGGTCATATACCTGGAGTAGCTCATCCCTATATTGGAGAAGAAGCTGTTGCTGTTGGTGTATGTTCCGCTCTTAGGAGTAATGATTATATTTTAAGTAGTCACCGAGGCCACGGTCACAGTATCGCGAAAGGTGTTCCATCAAAATATATCTTAGCGGAGCTTTTGGGAAAAGAGACTGGTGTATGTAAAGGAATAGGCGGTTCAATGCACAGCACCTATTTAGAGCGAGGTGTCCTTTTTTCGACTGCTATCGTAGGTGGGAATATCCCTATGGGAGTTGGAGTCGGTTTAGCGATTACTATGAAGAAGCAAGAAAAGGTTGTAGTATGTTTCTTCGGAGATGGTGCCTCAAATACCGGGGCATTTCATGAGGGAATAAACCTTGCTGCTCTTTGGAAGTTACCGGTCATCTTTGTATGTGAAAATAATTTGTATGCGATATCAACCCATGCATCCAGATCAGTGTCTGCTAAGAATATTGCAGATAGATCTATCGCCTATAACATACCTGGTGAGATCATTGATGGAAACAATGTATTAGCAGTACATGAATCTGCTATCCAAGCTATCAAGAGAGCTCGAAATGGGGAGGGACCTACTCTCTTGGAGTGTAGAACCTACCGATGTACTGGTC
>CAZAXO010000140.1:0-6241 GCA_964489085.1 uncultured Candidatus Bathyarchaeia archaeon | reverse complement strand
TTTTGATTCTCTATATCTCTTAGACTGAAATCATCAGGCATCATCAGCAACGCTTTATATATATCCTCTTCAACTTGAAGCTGAGGATTATCTACCACTCCACCCCAATGTTCTTCGATCCACCTCAAATCTATTATATGCAGGTTTACATAGTGAGATGGAGAAAGCCCTCTCACCTCACTATAGTTAGAGGTAACCTCTGAAAAGAGATTCTTACATAATACGGTGTATCCCAATCCCTCAAATAGCTGATAGATAACTCCCGACTCGACTAATCCGAAAGCAGTTACTGAGACGAGTAATACAACAAGCAATGATATCCGCACAGCATTGAATAACGAGGTCCTCAACTTGACACATCACTTCTAAGAAAAGTCAATTTTAACTCTTTCATAAACAACTCAATTGAGTAAATCAACTAGGATAACCTATCGACTAGTGTCATTTCAGATAAGTGGATTCACCTTTTATATATACTGGTTTTGAATACTTTCTCAGATAGAGAACTAAAGTAATAAAGACAAATAATTAGGCGTATGCTTTAGACTATGGGAAGATCGGTACCACTTGATATGAGATTAATGGTTATGTTGTAATATCTCTAATTCGACTAGAAATTTATTCTCTTCTTTCAGTTTGCTGTTTATTCGACAGGTACCTGACATTTCTACTCCTACAATATCTATATATTGAAACCTTAGAGAATCAGCTTTCGTTAATCTATCTACTCTTTCGACTATCTGTTCACTTTGTTCATCATCACATTGAATAGCGAATTGTAAACGATTCTCTAATGAAGAGTGAACATATATTAAATACTTCTCGGGTATTACTAGATCTCCAACCAGTAAAGTCGTCATCTCATCTCAACACATACTATTATAACTAATTCAACAAATATAAAAACCAATTTAATGCTACTTTGGATTTGAAAGAGTCATATAGATAGAGCCCCTCTGATTTAATCCTTTGATGTATCGTGAATGGAGAACTAAACTTGAAAGTTACGGAGGTTACAGTGAGAACAATTTTATCCAAATCGAAAGTCGCTGAGTATACGATTAATCCTTATATTGGTTGTGAGCATGCCTGTACATACTGTTATGCACGATTTATGAAGAGGTTTACGGGTCATCGTGAGGCTTGGGGAGATTTTCTTGATGTTAAAATTAATGCTCCCAATTTGTTAGAGCGTGAAATTAAGAGAAAACGAGTAGGAAGAGTGTGGATAAGCGGCGTCTGTGATCCATATCAACCTATTGAGAGAAACTACGAACTGACACGAAAGTGTCTTCGAATTTTACTAGGCGAGGGTTGGCCTGTAACGCTTCAAACTAAATCTCCTCTTATAATACGTGATAAGAATCTACTCATAGGAAGTGAAGGAGTAAAAGTTGTAGTAACGATAACAACAGCGGATGAGCAGATACGACGCATATTCGAGCCGAATACCCCACAAATTAAGGAAAGGATAAAAACAATAGAGCAGCTCAGTCGTGCAGGTGTTACTACTTGCGTTATGATAGCGCCGATACTTCCAAAAGCAGAAGATCTCATACCACAATTACATGGCAAAGTAGATTATGTACTTTTAGATAGAATGAATTATCATTACTCAAATTGGGTTTACAGGAAATATAAATTAGAATCTGCAATGAGCGATCTATTCTTTACGAAACAGAGGGCAATACTCAGCACTATTCTTAAGCAGGAAGGTATACCATACGAAGTTCTCTATTGATAAGAGTTGAACCAAAAAATACTTATTCTTTTATCTAATACACATCTAATTTTGTTTAGCTAGTTGGTTGAATGTTGAGACTACAATAGATAAGAGAATGGAGTTATTTCATTCTAGATCTTTATTTTTTATTTTTCTTACATTTTAGTTCATCAAGATATTTATCTATCCTACTGTCAAGTATTTGGAAGCTGGATTCATCTATTCTTCCTTTCTTTAATGCTATAGTCACGATGTTTTTAAGTTCGTAGAGTTCAGCTTCAGCCTTGCTAGTATTCTCTTTGTAGCGTATAAGTACTTTATCTATTCGATCTATGTAGTTTTTCATGTTACGTTTCTTACTACTACTTATATACCAGGCGATAACACCACTAACAATCGCTATAGCACCAAATATAGCCTCAGGTCCTATCTCTGCTTTAAATGGCAACTTAACTCCTAAAGACTCAGTCTCAGTCTCCGTTTGATGTTCCGTAGTTTCACGAGATGAAATCGATTCAAAAGTTTCCGTGGAAACCAATGTTTGTGCCGTAGTCTCCTCTTCAGGAACTAACGTCGTTGTAGTCTCCTCTTCAGGAACTAACGTAGGTAAAGTGAAGAAGAAGAGGTTATTATCAATGCTTCCTGCTGCCAAGTATCCTCCATTCCGTGATATAGAGACGGAGGTAACATCATCTTCAGTTTGGTACCTCCATAAATAACTATTCTGGGAGAATGATGAATCGAACATGTAGATGTAGCTATCCTCGCTCCCCGCTGCGACGTAAGAGCCGGTGGAGTCGAGAGTAACCGAAAATATGTTCCCCCCTGCCTGAAATTTCCAAAGATGAGTGCTCCCTGTGAACTCCTTGTCATAGTAGTAGACACAACCAGTATCACAGCCAGCTACTATCTTTGATCCATCAGCTGATACAGCGACTGACTGAGCTTGTCCTCCCAAAGCTCCTCGCCACAAGTAATTTCCATTGGAGAACGCTTGATCCAAAAAGTAGACATAGCCATCTGTGCTACCCACCGCTACATATCCTCCATCTTGTGAGATGGAGACTGAAGTTACAGTACCTCCTGTTTCAAGCCTCCATAAATATGAGTTCCCTGTATAACTGCTATCAAAGAAATACGCATAGCCATCGTCTCCCCCAGCAACTAGATAGTTCCCATCTTTTGAGATAGCTACTGATCGAATCTGATCATCAGCTTTATATTTCCATAAAGGTTTGTCAGCAGATAGACCTTTATCAAAGAAGTAAACATTTCTATCATAACTGCCTGCTACTATATACGCTCCGTCACCTGAGATTGAAATACTATTTATAACTCCCTGTGTACGATAGTTCCAGAGCTTCTTAACTTTTCGTACACCTTCTTCTTGAAACAGATAGACATTATTATCATTACTTCCAGCTGCTACGTATTCACCAGTACTTGACACCGCAACGGCGTGAACTCGATCACTTGTATGATATCTCCAAAGCTCCTTCGAATCTGTAAAATCTTTATCATAATAGAGTACATTACCATCTTTAACTCCTACTGCAATATATCCACCATCATCTGAGAGAGCAACAGCATAGATATCAGATACCTGTGTGCTTCTCCAGGATAGGGGTTGAGAATTATGTGCTGGTATACTAAGTATAAGAATAAAAAGAAAACTTAGGACTGCGAGATAATATTTTTTCCTCATGAGTGTCATAATTAAAGGCTATTTTTGATACTAATATAAAAAGGGATCGATCAAAGTATTACTTGCAAGCAGTACATTATCACAAACATTTGATTGGTTCCATTAAATCATACGTACTTTCATGGTATTAGAGAAAGACCAAGTAACAACAATCCTCTTTTCAATTCTCTAGAGCTTGAATTAAAAAACATATTGTGTACAATCAACTTTCATCTCTGAGCTATCTCACATTTAAATTCATAAGCTGTAATATAGATATGCTATGTCAAAAGGTAAGAGTCTTGTGAAGGATGTCTTTTTCATGAAAGGGACACCTTCCCTTATAGTTAACGAAGAGGAACCAGTCAAAAAGATCATTAAAATCTTTGCAAAAAAGTCGAAGTTCAGAGATATATTTGTAGTCAATAAAGAAAAAATACTCAAAGGAGTCATAACCAGGTCTGATCTATTGAACTGGACACGATACAAATTAGGAATAGGAACAGAAAAACATAGACCTTCAATGGATGAAATTCAAAGATATGTCTATTCAACAACAGCAAAAGAAATTATGCAAAGACAGAGTCGTAATATTAGTGTTACACCTGAAGATGATATCGTTACAGCGTTGGATATAATGGTCCTCTCAGATCTCATGGATATACCTGTTGTCGACGGACAAGGGAAAATACTAGGAGATATAACTCTTTCAGAAATACTACTTAACTTGCTTTAGTCCCCCTACTAACCTCTCTACCTAATACCGTATACTAGACTAACCTAGCAAACTGTAACATTAAAATTTTTAGCATAGGTTACCTAGAAAAAAGTTAAGTGTAAGAAGATCTCTTTAAAGTGATTTTAAAGTTGGAGATGATAATTTGGAATCTTCATGTATTTACTGTGGTTTAGGATGTAGAATAAACTACGAAACTGAAGACAATAAAATTCTAAAAATTACTGGAGTAAAAAGTGATGACGTCAGTGAGGGAGTACTCTGTATCAAGGGATTAACTATACACGAAGTATATGATAAGAATAGGATTAAGCATCCTCTAATTAAGAGAAATGGTCATCAGGTTCAAGTGACACTGAATGAAGCTTTGAATTTTATTTATGAGAATACTAAAAACCTTAGCCCAAATGATGTCTTCTTCAACACCAGTGGAAAAGTAACAAATGAGAATAATTATGTACTACAGAAGTTTGCTAGAGTCTGTTATCAAACACCGAACATCGACTCATGCTGTGGAAGGATTTGCCATATTGCAACAGTAATGGGTATGCTCAATGTTTTTGGAACAAGCAATTTAACACGACTAAGCAATTTAAATAAAATTGACACCCTATTCATTATTGGTTCAGAACCGAGTAAGAGTTACCCTGTTTTCTTTAATAAACTCATGCGTAAAAAAGATTTAAAAATAGTGAAAATACATTCATTCGAAAAATCGGACAATAAAAGAATATATTTAGTTAGTATACTCCCAGGTTCGGAGACCAGTTTACTCAATGGAATAATCAACGAATTAATAAAGAAAGGAGTAACAAGTAGAGTTCAAGGATTTACTATACTAAAGCAAAAAGTAGAGGCTTATACTCCTGACTTTGTCTGCGACACCTGCAGGATTAGTAAAAAAGATTATGATCAATTAGTGAATTTGATTTACGAATCAAAATCCTTCGGCGTATTTCATGGAATGGGTTTAACACAACATGTGAACAGTTTAGAAAATGTACATTCCTTATTAAATCTTATATTGATGAAGAAAGGGAAAGTATTGTCACTTAGGGGAGAAGTTAATGTTCAAGGAGCAGGAGATCTAGGGGGAATACCAGGAGTTTTACCGACGGGCTCCTTAAGTACAAAGAAAGAGTTGGAGAAGAAGTGGGGTAAGATAAGTGATTCAAAAGGACTGAATATTATTGAAGCAGCACTCTTATCTCCTGTGAAAACATTATTTCTCACAGAATTCGACCCATTCAAGTCACTACCGAACTCTAAGAGAGTAGATCATCAGCTCAAAGATAGCTTCATTGTATACTTCGGAGCCTACTTTACTGAAACGAGCAGGAAAGCTGATGTAGTGATACCGATAGCATCCTTAATTGAAAGTGAAGGAACAATAACAAACGGTGAGAAGCGATTAAGAAAAGTAAATAGAGTAATAAAGGGAGAATCTGAGCTGTGGCAAATTTTAAAGAATTTTTCAATAATGTTTGATAAGAGTAGCTACTTTAACTATACTAACAGCAGAGAGATTTTAGAGGAATTAGTTACAGTAACGAACGCTTACAAGAGAGTTAATGTCAACAATCTATGGAATGGATTTGATGAATGGGCAGATAAGACTATAAAATATAAGCGTTTCTTACCTGAATCATTTGAAGGACTGGATGACTCAATATGTTCGGAACGAGATTTCCTGTTGACAACTTATCGTTCGAAATACTCATTTTTAGGAAACGAAATAACAAAGAACAGTAAGACCCTTTCAAAATATCGGGAACCAACTGGCTTTTACCTAAACCCTGATGACGCTAAGAATCTGAAGATCAAAGATCAAACACAAGTGAAAGTGAGCAGTGTGGTTGGATCACTCACTGGTAAAGCGTATACATCAGAAACGATTCCACCTGGAATAATAGGAGCGTATATGCATTATAGTGAGTTAAAGATTAACACCTTGTTCACAACAAAGTTTGATGAAGAAAGCTTCACACCAAATTATAAAAGTGTGGCAGTACGTATAGAAAAGATATAAACTCATTTTTCTTTCATTATCTAGTAATAAGATATACTGTGTCGTCATGTATATTGAGTAGATTAAGGT
>CAZAXO010000139.1:0-6277 GCA_964489085.1 uncultured Candidatus Bathyarchaeia archaeon | reverse complement strand
GAAAGGATTCTCGACAGCTTAAAACATAGTTTTATATTGATAATTAATCTCAGATGGTTACAATGAAGATACCGTTATTAATTGATTTAAATAAAGCTAGGAAACTGATGAAAGATAGAGGATTAGATGCTCTGTTAACCTCTTCACGACAACCTAATTATTATGTTTCTGATTATCCTGATTTCGATCAGGATATTACGTTTACAGGCCAATGTTATTGTTTAATTCCTCGTAATCCACGTGATAACGCGTATTTGATTACACCTCATTATAGTAGATTTCATCTATTACTGGATTTTCCAACTTGGATCGAAAAAAAATTGTATTATGGGAGATACTACGTTAAAGATGGTGACGAATTTCCTGATCGCATGGTTTCAACACCAATGAAAGGAATTGCTCGAGCAGTACAGGAATTAGAGCTCTCTTCTGGTACTCTAGGATTTGAAGAGGATCTATTGTCGGTAACTCTTTTTCAGCAATTACATGATGAGGTACCTACGCTTCAATTGCAGGGAGCAGCTGATCTTATACGAGAATTACGGATAACTAAAAATGATGATGAGATTCAGCGTCTTCGAAGAGCAGCGGAAATTACTGAGAAAGGTATTCAAGCGACTATTGAATATGCTGAACCTGGTATGACGGAAGCTGATTTACGTATAAACCTTGAAAAAACTGAGATCGAAGAAGGTGCAACAGGCATCTTTTATACACAGATAACAGCTGGTGAGCGAGGAGGATATGGGGGAACCTATTACACAGATAAGAAGATTAAGAAACATCAAGTGATACGTATGGATGTTAGTGTTATCTATGAGGAATATGTCTCTGATATTTGCAGAATTTTTACTTTAGGTAAAGCAACTAAGAAACAGAAAAACTATTTTGATGTAACGTTGAAAGCTGAACAAGAGGGAATTAATACTATACAAAGTGGAGTGAAAGCATGTGATATCTTTTACGCCTCGCTTAATATACCTAAGAAAATGGGGTACCACGATTATTATCGGCATCATGTCGGTCATGGCATTGGATTAGAATCTCATGAGGCGCCTATTTTAAGCCCTTCAAATACTAGACTACTCAGAGAAAAGATGGTACTCTGTATTGAAGCACCCTACTATGTCTGGGGCTTAGGTGGTTTCGCTCCAGAAGATACTGTAGTTGTAACAAAACATGGTTTTGACTATCTTACCGAACCCCAGTTAGAGATAATAGAGCAATAAGGAAAAAGATCACTAGATACTAAAATCAGTTTACATAGTTTATATCCCTTATAGTAATACCTTAAGCGAATCCTTTATGTGTTAAAGTAAGGATATATCCTTATCTTGCTGTAGCCATTATAGGAATTGAATCGGTATGGTTGATTTACTGAATTTGTTATCCAACTTATTCGAAGTCATGGGAATAACTACAATAATTGCTTTAGTCGGCTTATTTATTGCCCTAGTAAGTATTGGAGGTATACGTCTCATTCATCGAAAGGATACCCTGAGAATTGACCATGAAATAAATGAGCGGATCCAGTTTCAGCAGCGAATTCAAGATGACATAGAAAATATTGGAGATACTATTAAGAAACTTGAAAATGTAATAACGCCGCTTGAAGAGAGAACATCGAAAAATGAGGAATTTCAGAAACGTATGGATCGGGAGTTGAGTCGAAAGAAAGTACTCCTGTTGGCTGCTGGTCAAGGCGGTAAAATGGCTCAGAGTATCCAAGATGAATTACATAAGAGAACCATGAAAGAAAACGAAGTAATTGAACTCAAGAGTATCCTTGATGAACATGGGGACTTGTTGATTCCCAAGGTACTCCTTGAAGTTAACTCTGGAGGGGCTACTGTTTTAGATTGTTTAATTGAGACGTTTCTACGAACGGGTCGTCGAAAATCGGATATCATTGTCGTATCGGGATATCGTAGTGGCCATCTTTCCCAGTATATCGCAAATAATTATAGTGATATTAGTCACGTACCTTACTATGGATCAAAAGATGATGAGAAGATGTTAGGTACCTTGATTCACGCCTTTAACAAGAGAGACTACCTCTTACAGAATGGATTCACGGTATCCTATGCGGATCTAGTGTTCGAAAATTTCAATGATCTAAGAAAATTAGATGATAGTGAAGCTCACATCACGTTTCTTATGGAGGATTGTGATGATGGGCAACCGATTAGGTATCGGTATGGCAGTAAGTTGGCGAGACGAAAAGACCGTGAAAAACATCATCCTTGGGATACTGAAGCGGAGAAAGTGATTAAAGATAAAAAGACGGGTCAATTATTAGCAATAACAAAATCGTTGCCACAGAAAGGTGTTAAAGTTCAAGGTAGTTATATTGCAGGAGAATTTGTTGGCGTGATTCGATTCACCTCTTACGGTGTAAAAATTTTTTCTGACTATATTAATAGTAAAAAACGGAGTTTCTATGAAAACGCATCTTTAATTGATATATTAAGTGATATTATCAAAGATTTCTCAGACAAGAATCAAAGTCATATTATAAAAGCTATTTCCTCGAATAAAAAGAATAAATGGTGGGATATCGATCTATATCGAGATTTAACGACAGCCAGAATAAGTCCCATCGTATCAAGGGTTTATCAGGCTCTCTTTAAAAGAGCTGAAGACTTTGTTCGTCGACCAGTTAAGGTGAGCTGTAAATACTGTAAAGCATTAATATCGAATAAAGATATCTTCTGTCCTCACTGCAGAAAGAGTCTAATATAATTTAATTTCATTTTTTTCAATTCTTAACTGGAGAGATACTTGTAATTTAGAGTGGGAAAAGAAGTTCTTTACTCTAGAGTTAGATAATGTTTTTATTGTATTAACGAGCTTGGGGGGAGTAACGAATCAGTTCTTAGCGATACAGGTGAATAATATGGAGAAGATAAAAGTAGGTGTTTTGGGCGCAACGGGTATGGTTGGCCAGATGTATATAACGTTGCTGGAACATCATCCATGGTTTGAGGTAACCTATGTAGCTGCTTCACCTCGATCCGCAGGAAAGCGATATTCGGAGGCTGTTTCGGGAAGGTGGCATATGCGAAAAAGCATACCAGAAAATGTGCGACAGCTTATGGTTGAGGATGCAAGTACTATTGAAGAAGCACTCGGTAAGTGCAGCTTCGTCTTCTCAGCGCTTGCCATGGATAAGCAGGCTATTAGAAATCTTGAGAATAAATACGCTCAAAATGATATTCCCGTTGTATCAAACGCATCTGCGCATAGATGGACAGAAGATGTACCAATGTTACTCCCTGAAATTAATTTCGATCATTTAAAGATCATACCTATCCAGAGAAAGAATCATGGTTGGCAAAAGGGATTTGTGGTTGTGAAGCCAAACTGCAGTTTACAGAGTTACCTCGCCCCCATCTATGCACTTGATAAGGCAGGCTTCAAAGTGACAAGGATGATTGTTACTCTTCTACAGGCTGTTTCCGGAGCGGGGTATCCTGGAGTTGCCTCACTTGACGTCATTGACAATGTTGTACCCTTTATTGATGGAGAAGAGGAAAAATCAGAGAATGAACCTCATAAAATATTGGGAACAATTGAGAAGAACAAAATCGTAAATAACGACTCCATACAGATATCTGCACATTGTAATAGAGTTCCCGTGTGTGACGGACATACAGCGTGTGTAAGCATAGAGTTCGATGAAAACAAACCTTCAAAGGAAGAGATAATCCAGGTATGGTGTGAGTTTAGGTCTCTGCCGCAAGAACTGAAATTTCCTTCTGCTCCAGAACATCCAATAATCTACTGTGAAGAAGACGATAGACCACAGCCGAGAAAGGATAGAGATAATGATAAAGGCATGGCAGTTACGGTTGGAAGACTTCGAGAATGTAATGTCTTTGACTTTAGGTTCGTTGGAGTGTCACATAATACTATACGGGGAGCTGCAGGCGGCGGAATACTAAATGCTGAACTCTTAAAAGCGCAAGGATTTCTCTGATCCTCACATATTTGCTAGTCGTTATATCCTCGTTGTTGACATCAGGATACCCAATAATATCTATTATTTGCCAAGCTAAAGATTTACTTTGGAGGAATCTCCACATTAATTTCTTTCAATTACTTCTTCAGCTGCAGGACGTACATGATCTGCAGGAAAGAAGCGGTGTATACAAAATAAGATAAATAAAAGATTTTATTGCATATATACATTTATTGTTTCTTTTAAATAATATGTGTTCATTAAGCTTGTCTTAAAAATCATTTTTTATTATTACTACTTTTGAAAAAGTACTAACTGGCTAGCATTAATCTTTAACTGCCCTAATCGTGACTAATACTTCATAGTCTGGGTCAAAATAATCCAGTTCCTCTTGTTTTAATTCCTCTGTAGCTAGTCCTTCTAAAAAGGCAACAGCGGTTAACACATTTCCGAATGCTTTAATCGTAATATTAGTAGTTTTAAAGAATTCCTGAAAAAGTTTTTTTGCTGATTGAGTAGTGATACGCCAGTATTCCCCCCATGGATCTATTCCTTCACGTCGACTAATTCTACTGATTCCATGAGAAGTCACTAAAAGCACTCCACCAGGTTTCAGGATACGTTTTAAGTGTCCTAATGCTGCCTTTATATCATAGATCATTTGAATTGTCTGGGTGAAGATGATACAGTCAAAAGTATTTGATGGTATATGGTCAGCACAAGTTAAATCAGCTACAATAGTCGTCTTTTGATTCCCCTCCACGACATTAAGCACATCACTTTTAGCAACGTAATGTCCTCCAAACATTTTAGTATAAGAGTTATCCCCCATTTCAAGAACATGACCTTTAATGTCAGAAACATATGAGGATATAAATCGTTCAATATAATAACGATCAATAGGCAAACCACGATCATAACCAAAATCACGGCTTATTGGTCTCAACTTACGTAGATTACCGAATTGCACCCTCCCAAATCTTAGTGTATGCAAGTGGTATCGTCGCTTTTTTTCACGCAATAAATTACCGATTTTTTCACGGATTTGTATATGGATCAAATTTCTTGCTATTGTACTAATCAACTTTTCGAAAATAGAATAGATTGCTTCCTTCATTTCTTCACGCACAGGAATCCAGCAAAATTATACCACTGAAAGAAAGTCTCTACCATATCAAATCTATTACGTCGAAATAATTCAATATTCTCATCGATACGATAGGGTATTAGCACATTTTCAAGGGCTTCCCTTTTTCGTAAGATTTCAGTTTCAGAATAATTATTTCTCTTCTTAAAATCATAGTAAAAATCAATGAAAAACCGATTCATATGGGTATTATTTGTAAGCACTTTCTCGGTTACAACGAGTATACCATTCTCCACCAAGCTTTCGTAAATCCATTTTATCAGTTTATCCCTTTTCAAAGGACGAATGAATTGCAGCATCCAACACATAATAACTATACTTACGTTCTTAAGAGGGATCTTTGACAGGTCACCATTAAGATCGCCATACCTTACCTCGATACGATTCTCATAATTTTTTTCTTTGATATTCCGCTTAGCTTGCTTAAGCATCGGTAAGGAATTATCATACCCGATAAAACAAGTCTGGTCATCGAATTCACGACACAAATTAATTAATGTCGTAGCTGTAGAGCATCCCAGATCGTAGATATTAGTACCTGGAACACAAAATTTCTTGCTTATTTCTTTTATCATATATTGTTGTTCAAGATAAAATGGTATACTTCGAAGAAGCATGTCATCAAAAACATTTGCAACTTCAGAGTTAAATTCGAAATCGCTTGCTCGTTGTGTAACTTCAAAAAAAACTTTATCTTTTTTCATTTTTTCTCTCCATCTACCTTTTTTTGTAAATGTTAAAAATGAATTAGGAAAACTTGATTCGAGATCCTTTTAACATCTCTCAATTTAATACTTTCATACAAATATGATTTATCAATTATGATGTTTTCGAATATCCCATATTTATTATGAATCGTACATAAGATAATTCCTGAGTTTTATTTTTATTTTAGCACTAATCGGATTATGATAAATTAACTAGTCTTAATAGAGAAGAATTCAGTTATAATTCCTGATATCTAAAAATATATACTTATCTTTTCCTACTATTCTCTTCAAGTTCTATACTGTTTCATTATTCAATTCTACTAACAGATTGGGTATATTATAAAGGGAATAGCACTTTCTTTACGGGTAAGGTACCCCAATGGAGAAACGAAAAAGATACAGGTACTCCTAAGTTGTTGTGGTATAAGGTTCAAAGGTTGAGTTTTAGGATCTCATTTT
>CAZAXO010000138.1:0-6314 GCA_964489085.1 uncultured Candidatus Bathyarchaeia archaeon | reverse complement strand
GAACAGCAGTGATCTCAGCCCTCAATATTGAACAAAAAGTTAGAAAATTAGTTGAGGCATGAACAATGGTGAAAGTCAAGATATGTGGCATAACAAAGCAAGAAGATCTAATAGCTGCAATTACTGCTGGGGCAGATTCACTTGGATTTATCATCGATGTCCCATCTTCTAAAAGAAATCTTTCCTTTTCACAAGCTAAGAAATTAATCTTAGAAGTTCCAAAAAACATCTATACAATAGGTGTTACAACATTTAAGGATATACAAACATTAACTCATCTTCTTAAACGATTAAATACTGATTATATTCAGATTCATGGAGACCTCAATTATTTCCTTAAATCTAACACTCCCTCTTCATTAAGAAACCGGATAATAGGATCAGTAAATGCAAATTCATCCAATTCACAAAAACTCTCAGTTGAATATTCACATATTTTTAATTCTTTATTACTTGATACTGCTGATTGTGAAGGTTTGGGTGGAACAGGGAGATCTCATAACTGGAATTTAAGTAGAAAAATAAGAG
Organism: uncultured Candidatus Bathyarchaeia archaeon; assembly: GCA_964489085.1. Taxonomy (GTDB): domain Archaea; phylum Thermoproteota; class Bathyarchaeia; order 40CM-2-53-6; family DTGE01; genus CAZAXO01. The sequence goes on along the minus strand of CAZAXO010000138.1, from coordinate 5,786 downwards.
ATAGGATTTATCCCACACCACTTATTTTAGCGGGAGGTTTAACTCCGAAAAATATTAAGGAGGCAATACAAATTGTTGATCCCTATGGCGTTGATGTATCAAGTGGTGTAGAGAAAGAACCGGGAATAAAAGATCATGCAAAGATTCATGATTTTATTAGGCGAGCAAAGGAGGCACACTATTGAATAAATTAAGTGATTATCCTATTGAAGGCAAATTTGGAAAGTATGGAGGACAATTTGTTCCAGAGACTTTAATCCCAGTAATTGAAGAACTAGAAGAATCGTATAAACAACTTAAAAATGATGAAGAATTTAAAGCAGAACTCGATCATTATTTAAAAGAATATGCTGGTCGAGCGACACCTCTTTATTATGCGTCTAACTTAACGAGGAGATTTAAAGGTCCTAAAATATATCTTAAGCGTGAGGATCTTGCTCACAGTGGCGCTCATAAAATAAACAATACTCTTGGACAGTCTTTACTTGCTAAAAAAATGAATAAAAAACGAGTAATCGCTGAAACAGGTGCTGGACAGCATGGAGTAGCAACAGCTATGGCATGCGCGGCATTGGATTTAAAGGCTGAGATTTATATGGGTACAAAGGATATAAAACGTCAAAGACTTAATGTTTTCCGAATGAGATTACTTGGTGCTGACGTTCATTCTGTGAGTTCCGGTTCTAAAACGTTAAAAGATGCAATTAATGAAGCTTTGAGAGACTGGGTGACTAACGCAGAAACCACGTATTACCTGATTGGATCAGTTGTTGGTCCACATCCATATCCAATGATAGTTCGTAACTTCCAAAGTGTAATCGGAAGAGAAATTAAAGAACAGATGCTTAAGAAAGAGGGGGAACTACCAAACGCTATAGTTGCCTGTGTAGGAGGGGGAAGCAATGCTATTGGAGCTTTTTATCCATTTCTTGAAGACAGAACCGTTAAAATGTATGGCATAGAAGCAGCTGGAGCAAGTATCTCCTCTGGAAAACATGCAGCATCGATTTGTGCTGGCTCTGAAGGCGTATTCCATGGAATGTTATCTTATGTACTCCAAGACAAATATGGTCAAATTCAACCTACATCTAGTGTTTCTGCAGGTTTAGACTACCCTGGAGTCGGTCCTGAGCATAGTTTCTTACATAGTGTCGGTCGCATTAAATATGATGCTGTCTCAGATGAGGAAGCATTAGAAGCATTTACTGAACTTTCAAAAAGAGAGGGTATTATTCCTGCATTGGAATCCTCTCATGCTCTAGCCTATGCAAAGAAATTAGCCAAGAAAATGTCACAAGATACTACTCTAGTTGTAAACTTATCGGGAAGAGGAGATAAGGATGTAGAAGTTGTCGCAGACAGAATGGGGACAAAATATTGAGTATAAGTAAGATATTTCAGCAATTAAAAAATAGTGGAGAAGGAGCACTTATTGCGTACATAACTGGAGGCGATCCTGAACCAAAGTATAGCCCACAGATCATTGAAGCACTCGTAAGAGGTGGCGCTGATATTATAGAGATTGGTGTCCCTTTCTCTGATCCTATAGCGGATGGACCCATCATTCAAGCTGCTGATACTCGCGCACTTAAAGCTGGTACCACACCTTATACAATATTTGAGATAGTAAAAGAATCCAAAAAGAGAGTTGAAGTACCTATTGTACTATTAACCTATTATAATATCATCTTTAAGATGGGGGTTCGAAATTTTTTAGAAAATGCGAGTAAACATAATGTTAATGGGTTAATTATTCCTGATTTACCAATAGAGGAGGCAGGTGAATATTATGAAATCGCCGAAAAATTCGGAATTGATACTATTTTTCTTGCTACTCCATCAACTTCAACAAGTAGGTTAGTGCATATTATACGTTTTACATCTGGTTTTCTCTATCTCATCTCAGTTTTCGGAGTAACAGGTACAAGAGAAAAGATGTCACAACGTACCATTGACACTATACAACGATTTAAACCCTTACTAGTTGATGCAACTCCTTTAGCTGTAGGCTTTGGAATCTCTAAACCTGAACATGTTAGGTCTTTAATACATACGAGGGCTGATGCTGCTATTGTTGGCAGCGCATTTGTGAAACTTATTGAACAAAATCTAGATAATTCTGCGAAAATAATTGGAGATATAGAATTACTTGCTCAAGCATTGAAAAGTGCTACTCGCCTCGATACTAGTAAGAATCATGAAGCCAAAAAGTCCTAAAAAAAGTATATATATTTTCTATTTAAGTGAATATTTTTGACTGATTGGGAAGAAACATTAGATAAATATAGTCAGATGATACAAAACCAATTTACTAACATCCTAGCTACCGAAAAGAAGTCTGCTCATAGTTATCATAGTTTTATTGGAAGAGTATATGACGATCTGTCTAAATACTTAACTAGAAAGGGAAAAAGATTAGCATCATGTAGTACTCTACTTATCTATAATGGTTATAATAAAATCATAGATGAAAAAATTCTTAATATAGGAGTAGGAATAGAACTTTACCGCCATGCAATATTAGTTCATGATGATCTTGTTGACAATGACGAGATACGACGTGGAGAGCCAACAATTCATAAAATCTATTCTAAGGAATATGATACACGATTTGGAAATGGAGCAGCTGTATTTATAGGCAATATCTTAAACAACCTCGCTCTCAAATATTTACTAAAGTCAGGATTTGGATTAAAAAAAACTATAGCGATTGTATCTCTTTTAAATACTGTTTCTCAGGAGGTAAATGAAAGCCAAACTCTTGATCTTCTCTTTGAATATACAAATCCGAATGTAAATGAATGGTATATTATGGCTTCAAAAAGGGCTGCATCACTCTTTAAAGCATCTATACTTATTGGGGCAATCTTAGCCGATGCGCCAGAGAACGATATTCAATTATTACAGAAGGCAGCAGAACAAATAGGATACTGCTTCGATATCCAAGATGATATCATAGATACTTATGCATCAAAAGAACAGTACGGTAGAAGATCTGGAGGAGATTTGCTTAAAAATAAGAAGCCTCTCTATATCGTTTATACCTATCAACTGGCTACCCAACAACAACTTAAAGCAATGAAATATGCAATAGTTAATCATCCTAATGATTTGACTATTATAAAAAAAATAATCGTTGATTGTGGCGCATTAGATGCAGCTAAAAACCGCTCAAGAGAACATGCCAATTCGGCTAAAAAACTGATTTCAAAGACACATATGAACACTGAAATAAAAAAATTCTTTATCACATTTATCGATTACATCAAGGATAGTCTTAATTGGTATAAATAGTGACAACCACCTAAATCTTGGAATTAAGACTTCAGGTACCATCAAAATCTCTTAATTTCAGTTCGTTTTAATTTAGTAGATACTCTTTATTCTTTTTGGAATTGAATAGATATTCATTCTGTTTCCTCTGGCAAAGCATATTAATGTGATACCCATTAGTTTGGCAGCATAGACTCCTGACGATAATGGGGCTCTCATAGAAACTGAAATCGGAATTCGACATCTTGCAGCTTTTATAACAATATCAGCCGTTTGTCTTCCTGAAGTGATCAAAATTGCTTGTTCTAATGGAACATCATTTTCTATACAAATACCAATAGTTTTATCAACAGCATTATGTCGACCTACATCTTCTGCAAATGCTCTTAAGCTCATATCGACGAAGATTGAAGCTGAGTGTACACCTCCAGTTGATTTAAAAAGAGTTGATTTCCTAACAGCTTCTTTAACCATTTCTAATATATCAGCACCGGTAACTTGATAATGATCTTCTAATGGTCGTCTCATCAAGCCACCAATTACTTTAAAGAAATCCTTTCTTGAACTACAACTTGTTACAATAACTCCACTTTCACGTATAGACTTGCATCTTTTCTTATTCATTTTTTTAGCAGTAATTAGCACCTTACTTTTATCAACTTTTACTTGTAAAATGTCTTCTCGAAGATTTATGATACCTTCATCAAATAAAAAACCAATAGACATTTCTCTTAAATGTGATGGTGAAGCCATTATAGTTGTTAAATATTCTTTATTTAAATAGAAATGCACAGGCATTTCAATAGCAACTAAATCTTCTTCAACCTTATCTAAGCTTTTACTCAAATCAATTTTACGTGTTTTAATTGTTACACTGTTTTCATGTTCCATATCATTTACTTTGAATAATGTATTTATAAAATGACAGTTCCAAGCCCAAATAAAAAAATAGCTAGCTTAAAAATAACACTCTTTTTTTTTACTGTTTTCAAAGACTCATTTTAGTTTTACTCGTAAAAAGAAAATGAAGAGATAACAATTCAATAAGGTCTTCATTATTAAGTAAAGCTAGCTGATAGGAGTTAGCAATTAATAATATTAAGAATTATCAGCTCTATTTCCTATAAATACCGATTTCTACTTATATTTCTTTCATATTAAAAGTAGAATGTGTTCGTTGATGCCTCAAAGTAAACTTAAGGATTTGACTTGCAACCAACTATTAAATGTAGATCGAATACTTGTTGTAGGGGATCTTCATGGCGACTATGAACGTTTTGAAAAAATCTGTGATTTATTCAATCCTGATGTTGATTACATAATTTTTCTTGGTGATTATGCCGATAGAGGACCAAATGGAATCGAAATTATAGAAGGAATTCATGAGCTTATCACCAATTATTCAAAGAATATCATCGCTTTAAAAGGTAATCACGAAGACTATACTATAAATGGAAGACCTAAATTTACCCCTTGCGATTTAATTCATGAAGCTAATCAGAAAAGAAATGGATGGAAGACCTACTTTCAGACAAACTTTAATCCATTTATTAAGAAGTTATATTTAGCTGTCTTGGTATCCAGTATACTCTTTGTTCATGGAGGAATATCGAGTAAAATTAAAAGCGTCAATGATCTACGATATCCATCTAAATCAATTGAAGAAGATATTCTCTGGAGTGATCCATTCGAAGGATACGATGAACATTCTAATATTCGAGGAGCAGGTGTTGAATTTGGTAAAGATATTAGTAAATTAGTTTGTAACAGATTAGGTATTCAAAAAATAATAAGAAGCCATCAACCAATGAAAGCATTGGATGGACCCATACTAGAACATGATGGACGAGTTATTACCGTGAGTTCAACCACCATATACGATGGAGTACCAGTAGTTTTAGTACTTCCAAGTAAAAATATAGGTAAAGCACTTGATCAGTTGGGTAAATATACCTTTAAATTAAGATAGTTAATGGAAAATAGAGAAGCTTGTAATCTTATTAACGATAAAAAAATAGTTTATTAATAGCAAAATAATTATTTTTTTTGATGGTACTATGACGTCTGAAGATGATTATGGAATAGAGTATGCACCACGTGAGACTCCTAAATATCTTCGTTGGATCATTGTAATTGCAGCCTTACTCTTCGCATTTTGGATTAGTAGCAGCGCTTTCGTAACAGTTTGGTTAAATTTAAAGGAATTTGGTACACTCTATATTCGTCCTATTTATTTTTGGCTGTATGGAGGGATGATTCTATCAGTTATCGCATTGGTTCGCTTTGATATAATCAATAGAAGATCTCTTGTTTTTTGGGCGATTCGTCTACTCAAAAACCTTTTCAAATCGAGGGCGACAATGGAAGAAGGAGCAATATCTCTTCCTCAAACTGATTTAAGCTTTGAAACTTTTAAACTGTCATGGTCTAGATTTATTGTTTGGCAAATCACAAAGTTTCTTCTTGGCATTTTTTTCCTTAGAAACATGTTCTTTGGTATGGCAGTGTATGCC
>CAZAXO010000137.1:0-6330 GCA_964489085.1 uncultured Candidatus Bathyarchaeia archaeon | reverse complement strand
ATGATAAAGGGATTAAGAGAACAGATACATAAAGCATTAAGAGATATATCTATTAATCCAGTAGAAACTATGACGACTGATACGCATATAGTCAGTGGGAGAACATCATCTGAATTAGGTTATTTTCCCGTAGGTGCAGCTGTATCAAATAAAGATCTTATCAATCGCATTTTAAATGCTGCTGAATATGCTAAACAATCATTAATTGAGGTTGAAGCTTCCTATATTACAAGCTACGTGGAAGTAAAAACGTTAGGACTCGAATTCTTCAGCAATTTAGTCTCGTTTATGTATACCGCAAGTCGATTTATTGCTTTTTCAACGATTCCTCTCATCGCTTTTTCTACATATCTAGCATATCTTTTTACATATTAAACATCATAATTACGAGCCTTCAGGAGATTCACTCTTTGAAAATAACAAATGAAATGAAAGAAACAGTAAGGAAATATACATTAGTTAATGCTATTAGACATAAAGGAAAAGCAGAAGGCAAGTCAGTTCTTTCTAAGATACTGACTGAAAAATCTGAATATAAATTCCATATAAAAATTTTTATCAATCTTGTTAATACTACTGTAGAAGATGTAAATTCCATCTCAATTGAACAACAAAAAAAAGAAGTTTCAAAAAAATATCCTAATTTATTAACTATCAATCATAAAGAAACAAAAAAGAAAACCTTACCTCCATTACCCAATGCAATCAAATATAAGAAAATAGTAACACGTTTCTCTCCTAACCCTGATTGCGTACTTCACATAGGATCTCTGAGAGCTGCTCTTCTTTCCGATGAGTATGCTAAAATGTATAGAGGCACCTTCATTCTCAGATTCGAGGATACAGATCCTAGACTTAAAAAATCTTCACTAGAGTTCTATGAAGCTATTAGAGAGGATTTAAACTGGTTGGGATGTCAATGGTCAGAAGAATTCATACAAAGTAATAGAATTTGTATCTACTATGATTATGCTTCAAAACTAATAGAGGTAAATGGAGCATACGTCTGTATATGTAAAAGAGAGGATTCTAAAACTAAACTACTAAAAGGATTATCGTGCCCATGTAGACTTCAATCAAAATCGAAAAATTTAGAACGATGGAATTCTATGTTAGATGGTGGCTTTCAAGAAGGAGAAGCTGTATTACGAGTTAAAACTGATTTAAAACATTCTAATCCCGCTATACGAGATTGGCCTGCTTTCAGAATTATAAATCCTTTCGTAAATAAACATCCAAGGGTAGGAAGCAAGTATCGTGTATGGCCACTTTATAATTTCGCTTGTGGTGTTGATGATCACCTCATGAACATTACCCATATTATTCGAGGTAAAGAGCATATAACTAATGCAACAAAACAATCCTATTTATACGGCTATTTCGGATGGCAATATCCAGAATCCATTCATTATGGCAGATTACGAATGGAGGATACTGACCTTAGTAAATCTAAAATATTACTAAAGGTTATCACTAAAGAAGTAGATGGATTTGATGATCCGCGATTACCTACTTTGAAAGCTCTTAGGCGTAGAGGGATATCACCTGAAACTTTAAGAGATCTAATAATAGAGATAGGTCCAAAACCTGTAGATGCTAATTTAAGTTGGGAAAATATTTACGCTCATAACAGACGAATATTAGAGCCCAAATCAAGAAGATATTTCTATGTAGAAGATCCAATACTTTTGAAAGTTACTGGTATTAAAAAAGCAATCACAACTAAAATTCCTTTTCATCCAAGCCAACCTACAATGGGAGAACGAATAATCAAAATAACTCCTAAACCTGAAAATTATGTTCTTCTCTTAATATCATCTAGAGATCGAGAACTTATCCAATCTTCTGAATCATTTCGTCTTATAGGACTATTCAATGCAACATATAAAAAAATTGAAAAAGATACTATGATTGCAAGTTTTGAATCTCGACAATATAAAGCAACAGGAAATCGTAAAATCCCACTAGTACAATGGGTAAATGAAGAGTCTAATATTGATGTAAAAATAACATTACCTTCCGCAGTTGTTTCTAAAGGCAAAGGAGAACGTGAACTTCTAAATACAAGCGTAGGTGATACGATTCAATTTATTCGATTCGGATTCACACGCGTAGATAAGATAGCGGATACAAAAATCGATCTTTTCTATACTCATAGCTAATCATATTAGCTTTAATCTTACTCTAACAATAATTATCTATAGAAGAATATAGGGTAATGTAAAGTTGATGTCTGATACCTCAACCTGTAAAAAAACGTCTGGTTTCTTGAATTTGGTTGATAAACACATGAGTTTTAATGAAAATTCAGGAACTCAAGTCGCTTCAACCAATAAAGAAAAACCGGACGTGGATAGTTTTATCACTCTATCCAAAATATATTATAGGTTGATTTTAAATGGGATTAATAGACGTATTAAAAGATTTTTTTCACCAACATCAATATTGGATTATTCCGATTTTAATAGCAGTAATAGTTGTTCCAATCATCAAATTATTCGGTAGGAAAATTAAATTGGCTATCGTTAAACCAAAGTTGGTAATTGAAAAACATTTTTTTGAACCCATACTCGTATATGATACGAAAAAGAAACCGAGGTGGACTGCTTATTTATTTAAATTACCTATTTCAAATAAAAATTGCTTTAAACGTACTACTGATAGTTCTGCTAACTGTAAAATAAGATATGAAATTCTTGGTGATGATGGTTTTAGTGGAAACTTGTATTGGAAGAATGAACGAACTCTTGATGATGAATTATATTATTTTAATGGTACAAAAGAGGATTGGGTGAATCTTTTCTATAAGAAAAATGTAGAAGACAGGGATAAGGATGGTACTATCATAAATAAAACCGATTTAAATGTTTTAGACGATCATGAAGTCGTTATGGGCGTTCATGTTGAAGGATTAAATAATGCATATTTAATCGCTAATAATAAGAGAATGTTAGATTCATCAAAAACATACATGGTGAACATAATATTAAGTTATGCTAGGATGGGAGGCGCTGGTTCTTACATATCAAATAATAAATTTGAATTAAATTTTCAAGAGAAAAAATTTAAGAAAATAGGTTGTTAATTATCCGAATAAAACCTTAAACTTTCATCAGACTAACTATGATTTATGTATGAAATCAAAGATGTTATTCTAACTCTGTCATTGATTTTAAACTTCATTCAATTTTTCTGGAATCGAATAAGAAGGACTGTTTTGCCTATGAGAGTGAATGTGGAATTTTTAAAACCTGTTCTTGTTTCTAAAACTGCCAGAACAGATGAGAAAAGAAAAAAAGATGATTACTGGTGTAGTGTATACTTTCATTACGTAAAAGTTACAAATAAGGGAAATTGGCTTACTGACGAAAACCGTAATTGGTTCACCTATGATATTATTAAAAATTGTTATATCAGAACTAGTTTAATTGGGTTAGAGAATATACCTGAAAAACATGAAAAACTTGCGTATGAAAACGATCTATCTGATGAGGAAAGAGAGGAATTATATGTTTTCAATGGAACATATGAAAAATACGCTGAAGAAATACATAGTAAATATAAAAAACGTGTTTCCGATGATTTCGGATTTGGGAACGATGAATCACAACTATTCCTTTTCGCATACTCGTTTTTAAACCATGATTATGTCTATTTTGGATTGAAACATCATTATCGAGTAAAAATACCAAGTAAAAAATTTAAAATTCAACTTATTCTACATGCTGAAGGTATAAGAAAACCATTTAATTATGAAGTTAAAATACAAAAATATGATAAGATTGATTTTAATCTTATTGATTGCTAATGTTTTTTACTAGCGTTCTGAATTAACGTAATCCATTTATTCTTTCCCTTAACCTCTATTCCACACGCTTCAGAGGGAGTTTTACCCTTTAACCCCTCATGCTCACGAATGTAGTTGTGGTAGATTTGGTATCCCTTCAGTATCGGAGTATCCGACCTTTTCATTCCCCTCATAACCTTCTCCCTATCACGAACCTCTCCCATGAGCCTTTCCATTTTATTATTGTTCATGTCTCCACTTAGTTTAATCGTGTTTATATGCTCTGTCCTAGGTTTCTTCGTTGTCCAATACTCCTTTTTGTAAGCATCGTGATAAGAATGTAATCCATCCGTAATCAGAGTGTTTGGTTTTCTACCGATTAATTCTTTACCTTTCTTGAATAGGTTTCGAGGGTTGTGTTTATGCTTTGAATCAGCTACCTCTTGGGCAATTAAGAATCGTGTTTCATCATCCATCAAAGCGAACAAATATTTTTTATCTCCCTTGATTTTAAGCCATAGTTCATCTGCTCTCCACGTATCGCTTACATTTGGTTGAAGTTTTTCAACGTATCGGTTCATTAAAGAAGCGTATTTACGAATCCAATTATAAACTGTTTGATGGGATACTTCAACACCTAACAAACGTAATGATTTCATGGTGTTTCGGAGTGATTCGCCACTAAAATAAAGTTGTAAAGCTGTTGTAATGGCTTGAGGGTTATGCTTCATCCGTTCAAAACCGATGTTAATAGTGAAGTATCTTCCACACTCTTTACACTTGAACTTCTGAATGTTACCGTACTTGTTTCGTCTTAAACCGTCTTTACGTATATTCGATGATTCACAGTAGAGGCAACCAGAAACGGTTATTGGTTGAATAACGTGGTTCTTGCTTACTTGGAGTTTCAGTTCGATACTAAGCTGTACAGCGAGGATATGTTTACAGGTTATAGATCGGTGAAAGTGATCGGGGCATGAGCAATCCCACTTCTCACCGTTGGTAACAACATATTCTCCGTTGTTTGATTGCGACTTTACTTTGTACGTGTTAAGTGAGGTTTGAGTGATTGGGTTTACTAATGAGAGGATTTCGTGAGCTTTTACCTGTCTTGCTTCACATACCTCCATACCTATACACCACTATAATAGTAATGGTAATACTTATATAAAGGTTTCGGTATATACCATTATACCTATACACTTAAATACTTTTGAGATGTAATGATATATGAGTAGAAATGGTGAAGAAGAAAACATCAATCGTGATAGACGATCAGTTATGGAAGGAACTGAAGAAGTATGCGATAGATGTGGACAGAGAATTATCCGAGATACTAGAGGAATTGATAAGGGAAAAAATAATGAAGTAAAACAAGAGACTCAATATCCTCCAGTAAAAACAATGCTTGAAGTAGTACACGAACATTCTAAACGTTTTAAACTTCCTATAGATTATTAATCTATATGGGTGACAGATGGGATTACGTGAATATATTTCATCCAAATCAGAACATCCTTAATAACGCTCTTAGTCTACTTGAATCGGAATTAAATGACGTAATGATAGACAATCCACTCTCAGATCATTATATAAATAGGGAATATTACGATAGGTTTCATCTAAGGATTGGGTTTAAAAAACCATATTCAAAAGAGAAAATCAAAGAAATCATATCGAGAGTTGAAGATCCAATCTATTCTTCAACAAAGGAAAAAATAAAATCTTCTGAAGAAAGGGATGATGTCGAGGATTTGAAGGGTTTAGCTAAAGACATAATTAGGACTCCGAGTGATTCTTTAGGTAGAATAGATAAACTAGCTCATATAATACATTATTACCTTAACGAATCACAAATACGATTCGGAGATGGAATAAGGGAAGGTAGAGAGTCTTTTAATAGAAATCAGGAAATTTATGATAGAACTAAAATATATCTTCATGACGCAATCACGATTCTCGCTATGCTTTATTCTGAGTGGAATAGAATACATGAGAGGTAACAGACGATTCTTTACAGTTGTTGGTAACAGACGTAGAGTTTACAGAACCGAATATAGAAAGGTTCATAAAATAGTACACATTTTCTTATCGAAAGTAGGCTTATGAGAGTGAAGCGAAAATGAGTAAACAATTCTATGAAAAATTTGATGTTCCAAAAGAGATCGCTGACAAGGCCTACCAGCTGATTCAAGTATCACGAGATTCTGGAAAAATAAGGAAAGGAACTAATGAAGCTACAAAAGCTATTGAACGTGGTGTAGCTAAATTGGTTTTAATCGCAACAGATATAGATCCACCACAAGTTGTTTCGCATCTTCCTTTATTATGTGAAGAACGCAAAATACCTTACTTATATGTACCTAATAAGTCAGATCTTGGAAGCGCAGCTGGATTAGATGTAGGTTGTGCAGCTGTATCTATTTTGGATAGTGAAGCAACAGATACATTAAACGAACTAGTTCAGGCAGCTGAGAATTTCAGCAAAGGTGAAGCTAAGCAGAAGCCGAGTGAGGGTGAAGCTAAGCAGAAGCCGAGTGAGG
>CAZAXO010000136.1:0-6396 GCA_964489085.1 uncultured Candidatus Bathyarchaeia archaeon | reverse complement strand
CTTATAATGTGTCCGAGGAAATCTCCAAAGTGTTCTTCAAGGAAGTTTTTCAAGAATGAACCTTGAAGTCCAAATAGAATAGTTAATCCTGTGAGGATTGTGAAAGGTATCCACATAATCGGAGACGCTTCATGAAGGCGGGTACCTTGATCTTCGAGTGATTTGAGATGGCTGCTTTTTTTACCGAGGAAGGCAAGTGCAATCATCCTTACTGCATAGAAGGCGGTTATAGACACGGATATCGCTGCTATAGAGAATAGGAGAAGATTTCCTGAGGTAAGACTTGCTTCAAGGATGAGATCTTTACTCCAGAAACCACTGAAGATAATGGGTACACCCATCAGTGAGAAAGCGGCGAGAGTTGTGCTCCAAAATGTTATCGGCATATGCTTTTTTAGACCGCCCATATGGTAGATAAATCGAGAATGGCTGGTGTGAATAATAGCGCCTGCTGCTAGGAAGAGTGCAGCTTTAAATAGGGCATGACTCATAAGATGGAAAATACCTCCTGTGTAGCCCATGATAAACTCTGCGGTTGTTCCTGCTAATCCTAAGCCTATCAGCATATACCCTATCTGGCTAACCGTTGAGTAGGCAAGAACTTTCTTTATCTCTTTAGAGGTCATAGCTTGTATACCTGCAATAAATGCGGTTATAGCTCCTATCCATGCAGCAATATAGAAGAAATCGATAAGTTGGTTCGGTGTTCCAGCAATCCAAGTGGCGATATAAAATATTGGGAATAATCTTCCAACTAAATAGACACCAGCTTTAACCATCGTTGCAGCATGAATTAAAGCACTAACTGGGGTAGGACCGGACATCGCATCGGGAAGCCACTCCAATAAGGGAAGTTGCGCTGACTTCCCTATTGGACCACCAAGGATAAGTATTGCAGCAGGTACTAGAAGCCATAAAGGTACCTTTAAGATAGCGCCATCTTGAAGTTCAAGAAAATTCAGGGTGCCTGCATAGGCTAAGATTATGAATAATCCAATAAACATAGCCACATCACCTATACGTGTTGTTATAAACGCTTTCATACCACAGTGGGATGGTGGATAGGCTTCTTCGCCTTCACCAACCCAACATTTAAACCAATCTTTTTTTGAGTCTTTATACCAAAAACCGATTAGTGCATAGCTGCAAAGACCAACCCCCTCCCATCCAAAGAGGAGCTGGATAAAATTATCCGATAAGACTAGTAGAAGCATATTGCCTATAAAGAAGTTCATAAAAAACCAATACCTTGTTTGACCTTCCTCATTCTTCATATAACTAAGAGAATAAATCATGATCAAAGCGCTGATAACAGCTACAACATTTGCGAGGACTATACTCAAAGGATCAACTAAGACGCCGGCTTTTACTGAACTTAATATGGGAGAATCTTTGACGACGATCCAGCTTATTTGATTATGGATACGTTGACCTTCAAATAAATAGGGGATCAGTGAAAGCGTAAACGCTGCGGCGACCAGGGAAGATGCAACCGCAGCATAATTTCTTATTTTATCACTGATTTTAGCAAAGAGAGGAGTTAATCCAGCACCCACCATGGGAATGATCCAGCATAGCCATGCTGACCACACCAATTCTGTTGTGTAAGCCATATTCTACCAACCTCCCAACATAACCCTTCCAACAATCTCTGTGAGCGTTATCATAGAATCAGGTATTAATCCGATAATGAGTGATAGAACAGCAAGAATTATTATAGGTACAACCATTGCTGCAGGCGCTTCGATCGCCTTAGCAGCTTTCCCAGTCGGTTGTTTTAACATTACTCTTTGCATAAGTAACAGGTAATATGCAGCTGCAAAGATGCTATTCAATATTAATGCAGCTGTTACTATAGCGAGCAATGAATCGCTTACAAGACTAAGACCTGCTAAGATGATAAATAATTTACTCCAGAAACCACTCAGAGGCGGAACGCCTGCAAGAGAGAAGAGACCAAGAGAGAAGGAGGTCCCAGTTAAATACATTCTGCGACCAATTCCCTGCAATTTAGTAATATCTCTAGATCCTACTTCATGGAGGAAACATCCTGAGCAGAGGAAGAGAAGTCCTTTACCGATAGCATGATTGAATATATGGAATAAACTGCCTGCTGCTCCTAGGAGAGCAACTTTCAAGGCAAGCTCTGGCTCGATGAGGTAATAGTGGGATATCGCATATGCTGCTATTCCCAATCCTGCCATGATATATCCGATATTAGCTATGCTTGAATAGGCCAGTAGACGCTTGACATCCTTCTGAAGTAATGCCATTAAGTTTGCTACTGTCATAGTCAATATTGCAAAGATGAGAAGCATCGTTCCATAATCAATAGTAATTGGATTAAATATGGTGAAAAGAATCCTCCCTAAACCATAAACACCAGTTTTGATGACAACTGCTGACAACATGGCGCTAATAGAACTTGGAGCAGCAGGATGAGCGTCAGGAAGCCACGTATGGAATGGAACAATCGATGCTGTGACTCCGAATCCTACAACCAATAAAGCAACTGGAAGATAAATAGAGGGAGGAATTGAAGTTATCATCATAGGAGCCAGAACTGCACGCATAAGTCTGATGTTTATTGTACCAGTTAACCCGTAGAGAAGGGAAATGCTAAATAAGATGATAAGAGATCCTAATGTGCTCATAATAAGATATTTGAATCCGGCCTCTATAGGTTCCCATCGATATTTTCTAAAAGCAACTAAAGTATAGGATGAGATGCACATTAACTCCCAGAAAATAAAAAGATTGAAGAAGTCTCCAGAAAAAGTGACACCTATCATCCCTGCAACCAAGGTTAGAAGAAGAAGATAATAATAATCTAAGCCATTATCCTTTTCCATATATTTAATCGAGTATATTGAAACAAGTAGCCCTATTCCACAGAATATCATTGCAATATAGACGCTGAAGAGATCAGCGTAGAGTTCCACTCCACCCTGTACAGGTATATATGGATCTAATATGAGAGAGATCGGCCCTGAATATTTAATAGTAATGTACAGTCGATAGAGAAAATAAAATGCTGCAGCGAAGCCGATGATTGCAGTAATATCAACAGCCTTCCCAGCTTTCACTCGTTTTGCAATACTCGACACAATTGGGATTATAACTGCTGCTCCTAATAATAAAACGAGAGGAGCAAGGACTGGCCAAAACAACGGATTCACCATCTCAACCTCCTCAATTTTTTCAAATCTATTGATCCGTAATGACGATATGCATATATGACAAAAACTAAGGCCAAAGCAGCTATAGCGGCTCCAATAACGATAGAGGTAAGAGCCATTGACTGCGCGAGAGGGTCTACTACACCATCTCGTGAACCCATTGCTAAGATATTAAGATTCACTGCAGATGTTATTACTTCAATGGCGATAACTGTTCTTAGCATATTCCTATTTGTTAGTATTGAATAGAGTCCAATAAGAATGAGGATTACTGCTGCTATAAAGTAACTTTCATAGATCATCGCTTTCTCTCCTCCTCTTGTATAGTTTCTTCTTTTGGTGGAGCAGAAGGATCGCTTCGAAAGAATGCAGCTATTGCTGCTGCAGCAGCCAAGATTAAAAATGCTTGAATTAATATATCAAATCCTCGAAATGTCCAATAATAGATTTCGATAGGAGCTCGCCCGGGCATTGAAGCTGGAACAAACTTGAGAAGTTGTGACCCGAGAGCAAGCAGAAGTATCGCTAATATTATCGTTATGAAAGCCGCGAAAGCTTTTTCACTTACTTCGTTATCGCTCATTCAGATTCGCCTCCTTCTACGGTATGCAAGGCAGCTAAGAATAGTACCGTAACAGC
The DNA here is from genome assembly GCA_964489085.1 of uncultured Candidatus Bathyarchaeia archaeon. Classification (GTDB taxonomy): domain Archaea; phylum Thermoproteota; class Bathyarchaeia; order 40CM-2-53-6; family DTGE01; genus CAZAXO01. Next base: position 2,578 of record CAZAXO010000136.1, on the reverse strand, counting down.
ACCTGTAAAGACAAGGAGTTGAAAGACCGCAACATAAGGCGCGCCAAGAAGATAAAATGCTATGGATAGGACGACGCTAAACACCGCAAATGCTGATATAGTTCGATTCAAATTTTTAATCGTAACGGTTAAGATAGCAAATATTATAGCTAAGAGGATTACGATCCAATTAATCACACCTTCCAACATATTTGAATACCTCACATAAATATTCTAACTAGGAAAATCTGTAATAGTGATAATGGTACAAGATATTTCCAGGCAAATGAAACCATTTGATCAATTCGCAACCGAGCAAATAACGCCTTCATCGTTGAATGTATAAGGAGAACCGCAACAGTCTTTATGATAAAATATAAAGGATATAAAACAACCTCGAAACCAGGAATTATAGGTCCTAAAGGTCCACCAAGATAAAGGGTCGCTGCTAAACCAGAGACGTAGAGAAGTTCTAGATCATTAGAGAACCGAAGAAGAGCAAGTTTTCTACCTGAAAATTCGGTAAGCCACCCTGCAACGATCTCGGTTTCAGCCTCAGGTATATCAAATGGCAATCTCTCCAGTTCTGCCTGGACAGCGATGAGAAAGATTGCTAAACCTAAAGCTTGAGGTCCAAATATCAGCCAATGCGATGGCGAATCCTGTGCCATAACGATATCAGAAATTCTAAGACTTCCAGCGCCAAGAGCTACGCCTACTACAGCTAAAGTCATCGGAATTTCATAGCCTAGAAGCTGACTAACAGCCCTTTCAGCTCCTACCAAAGAAAATCTATTCATAGAAAAAGCACCGGATAAATAGACGATTATACAGTAGATTGTCATTAGAGCTATGGCTAGAATGAGATCTCCTTTAAATGAGATTAAACCAGATACACTAGCAATTGGCAGTAATGCTGCTGCAGTAAGCATAAGTGCAAAAGCGAATGAGGGCATAGAATTGAAAAAGGTTTTATCTGTAGCTTTGGGTACAATATCTTCCTTCGATAATAATTTAATGATATCCGCTAAAGGTTGCAGAATACCTCCCGGGCCGGTATACAAAGGACCAACCCTATTCTGTAATCTAGCATAAAATTTTCTATCAATCCATTCAAATATTAAGGCTAATGCCATAACAAAAATAAATCCGGGAAAAATGAATATCTTGATTAAATCAACGATTTGTTCGTACATCATCCGTTCCCTCTTTAACCTTCCGTCTTTCTATGCTCCTTAAGTTTAAAATCCTTCCTTAAAGGATGAACCCCTTCAGGCCATTCCTCAGGTAAAATGAGCCTCGTAAGATTTGGATGACCCTTAAATCTTACACCGAGTAAATCATGTACTTCCATTTCAAAGAACATCGCACCAGGAAGGATATCCGTTATAGAATCAACTATTGGTTTATCTCGAGGAATAATCGTTTTTACAGTAATTTCCGTACCTTGACTAAATAAATGCGTGTTAATTTCAATTTCTTTCCCGGTATCCAGACCGGATATGGTAGATACATGTACAACCTCTTTCTTTTTCAGAGTTCTTACAGTACTTTTATAATCCTTTGAGGCGACCGTAATGTGAAGTCGCCTCGGTCTGGGCATCGTTAATGCAACACATTTATTACCCAATAGTTTTTTAATTTCTTCAGCGAGTTTATTCGTTTGATCTATAGAGGACGTAGCTCACCCCTCCTGAATATCAATACAGCCGATATTGTTGCGATAACGAGGTAAATTAAGAATATAAATAAGGTAAACGGGTGACGTTGAAAAGTTACACCCATAGATAATGCTATAACCATAGCAATGACATCAAGAATTAGGAATAGAGATGCATAATTGTAAAGGTACATGCTTATCCTTGCTTTTACTGTAGGAAGATCCTCACCACAAGCATAAGATGCTACTTTATCCTCATTTACATCAGGTTTAGGAGAAATCTTGCCTCCAATTCCATAGATGATAGCTGTAACTATAATTGCCGCAAAAAAAACGATTATAGGTGAAGTTACTCCATCCATTCTCCGCACCCCTAGCTATATAAAATTTATTTTCTTCTTTTTGAAGCTTTTAAATATTTAGCTTAATAACAACCTTGAAATTAAGTGGGAAGCAGTTATTGGTTCATGTCAAATACAAGGATTAACTAGAATTATATATAAACAGATGACTACTGGGATTAAGAGATGCCGTAACCTTTAAGAATTGATTGCCATTAATAAAAGGTTCAACTTTCAATTTCCGTTAAGAGGCTAACAAGATGATTATTCCTGTGAAAAAAGTTACAATTGTAACCTTAATGGATAAACAAAGCAAAATCCTTGAAGAAGTAGGAAAAATCGGGGTAGTTCAGTTAAATAAACTATCTAGCGACGAGATTCTAGGATTCAGAGAAGAAAAAGCGGAAGATGATGTGTTACATGATCAACTATATGATAGATGGCAAACACTGCATGATAAACTCTCTGAAGAAGGGGAACAGATTGAAAAAGAGAGTGTGGATATTAAACCTGAGAAACTGGAGGAAGTAATTACTAATTATGAAACAAGATATGCTGAACAAGATGAACAATATCGAGAACTGGATAATCATTTAAC
>CAZAXO010000135.1:0-6444 GCA_964489085.1 uncultured Candidatus Bathyarchaeia archaeon | reverse complement strand
CCTATACTTGGTCCAGAAATGAAGTCCACCGGTGAGGTCATGGGAATAGACCATGATTTCGGTCTAGCTTATTATAAAGCTGAATTAGCAGCGGGTAATGTTTTACCTAAAGAAGGAGGATTACTGATAAGCGTAAAGGACAAAGATAAGATTAAGATAGTTAAGGTAGTTAAAGAATTTAAAAAGTTAGGCTTTAATATTTTCACAACAAAAGGAACATCAGATTATCTACTTAAAAAAGGTATACCAACAAAAACAATTTTAAAGATTAGAGAAGGACGACCAAATATTTGTGACGCAATGATTAATGGAACTATTAATTTAGTAATCAACACTCCCACCAGTAGAGGATCTAAAACAGATGATTATTGTATTAGAAGGACTGCAATAGATTACAAAATCCCGTATATTACCACTTTAGCTGGTGCTCTAGCAGCAGTAAAAGGATTAAAGACAATTAAAAAAAGAAAAATGACAGTAAAATCTATTCAAGAGTATCATCAGATTTAAATCATCTAGCTAGCTATGCGATATAATTGAATAGACGTGTAAGTAATTGATATATTTAAGGCTCAATGTTTATAGAAAAAAGTTTATATGATATGAATTAAAATGTAATTGGTTCCCTGAGTGGATCTTAGTGACTAATACATGCTTTGATTCCTCGCTATTCATTAATCTACGTTGGCTTACTATGCGTGAAATAGAAAGAGCTACGTGATCGAGAAAAGTTGTAGGATATTGCGAGTATTTGTTTCGTTAGTAAACTAGCATAAAGCTTATATACGATTATGTTGTGTTTACGTAGCACAAAAATACATTTGTGATCGATATTCAGAGGTTCAGTAAAATGAGAGTGTTTAGAAAAGAAAAGCATACTGTTAAATGTTTTACTCGAGAGTTTCAACGTGAAAACTTGTCTAGTCCTATTAATCGAGGTGTAGCATCGGTTGAAATAACTAATATCGTAGGTAGCGTCGGTCGATACATGAACTTTACTGAAGGATTCAAACCGAGAAGAAGCTTCATTAAATACAATCAGAGATTGAATAGTATAAAACAAACCATGAAAAAGCGGGAGGAACTCCCTCTAGTTGAACTCTATAAGGTTAGGAATGACTATTATGTAGTTGATGGTCATCATCGTATCGCTGCTGCAAAGGGCCTCGGGATGTTATCAATAGACGCCAGTGTAACAGAGTTTCTGCCCCTTGGAGATAATCAAGAGGATGAATTATATCGATCGAAAACTTTCTTCGAAATTAAAACTGGATTACCAAATATACAGCTCTCTCATAAAGATCTTTACTCAACACTAATGGATGAGATCAAAAGATACCATAAAAGATTAGAAACTGAGGATAGGACATTTACTCTGAACAATTCAGCGAGAAAATGGTACTTTAACAGATATCAACCTGCGAAAATGAAGATAGAAGAGTCTGGTATACTACGTTACTTCACCGATTTCACTCCAGGAGATTTTTACATTTATCTTCGACAACATCGTAGACCTTGTCTAAAAAAGTTGAATATAACAACATTGAATGAAAAAAATACTCAAAAGGAATTTGAACAACTAACCAAAGAACTCTCCTTCATGATGGAAGAAGATCCATGCCTCGACTCAGATGAAACAATTAAAAAATGTGACGAAATATTTCCATCTCTTCTCTTTAATAATGTAAATGCTAGCTCTTCACGGCAACCTAAAAAAGTACGATCTATTAAACAAAGGATAGTCAGCATACTCCCTCATCTATGAATGCAAACTAGTAAATGAAACATTACACATCGATCTATATTTGTATCTCTAATACGTGTAAGCCTGTACAATTCACGACTTTTGTGTCATCTACTACAGTAACACGTTTTAATCTAGGAGAATAATTTGAGTGAATATGCGCATGAAGAAAGTAGCATGGATGAAACTGGGATATTAATTTCAAAAACGATTTAAATCCTCTGTGGCATACATCCTCTAAATCATTTATTCCATAAGGAGGAGCATGTGAAACAATAATATCTATGCTCCCATGAAGTTTTATCTTTAATCCTAGTTTGAAAACTTTCCATCGCATTTCCGTCTCTTTATATTCAATTCCATGGCCTCCATACCAATTGGAACCTTCTAAACCAGCTATAGTGATTCCATTGTAATCAACAATTTTACCGTCAATATTATTTTCAGGCATAAAATTGGATAATTTCGATTTATCATGATTGCCTCGCACATAATAAAGAGGTTTAACTAACATCGTGGTTAAAAAATCTAGATACCCTGGTTCTAAGTCTCCGCAGGATATAATTAGATCTATGTCTGCATACTTTGACTTAATAAAATGGTCATATAATGACGGCTCAATCGAATCTCCTACAGCTAGAATCTTCAAAATATCTCAAAATATTAAAATAAATTAGAGCTTATATATTTGTCACTATAAGTTTTCGAAAAGTCATGAATATTATCCAGCTAGCTGTTATTTTATTCTTATCCAAATAAGTAATATAATTCCTATGATGATAGCCCAAAAAATTATGTCATATATAATGTTAACAATGTTAAGTTTCCAAGGGAAGTATTGAGGAGCTAGTACAAGACGAATAAGCCAAGCAAGAGGATATCCATAAAGGATAGAACCCGTCCACATGGGAGGTGTATTTGGAATAAAACCAGTTAGTAAGGTTATTAACACTCCCCCTATTATAGTTGCAAATATAGGTTTTTTATTCATAATATAACAACTTTCTAAGTTTTAGCATTATACATATCTCTTTAATATGTTAACGAAATATAGTTTGTGGTTGATCTAGAAAAAATTCCATTTTTTAGTCATTTTTTTTGGGAGTTCATTCTTCTCATTTCCATATCTTATTAATGGTTTGGTTAAATGACGATGCGCGCTAGTAGTTGGCGTATACATCTGTAGTTTCAGATTTCGGTCCAATAGTAGAGGTATCTTTTTAGATTTTATAGTTCGACATCGTTTGCATCTAAATCCTTGTCCTTTTCCTGCGGATTTCATTCTTTTATGACAGATATCGCATAAAGGATTTACTTTTTTAGTATTAACTATTTTGAGAAGTTTAATTTTTTCAAGGTTTATGGTTTTCCGAAATGTTTCTGTTGCTAATCGTATGCCTCCTGTTACTAATACTATATCTCTTGGTATTAGTCGTCTAATTATCTTTCGAAATGAGCCAGTAGGTTCATATGCAGCACAATCAATTGTATTCTTTCCATCTGATAACGTGAATATCACATGTCCACCAGTAATTGTTTTAGGCGTGGAAGATACTTCTCCAATTAATTGTATCGTCGTAAATTGTTTAATATTTGTGATTTTTTTTACTCTTTTAAGATGCATATCTGTTCCTTGGTTGCTTCTAAAGATAATCCATTTGTGTACCGGTTCATCTGTTGTTATCATATTGTATGCTTGTAGAAGAATGCTCGGAGATTCTCCTCTGATACCAAATAATACTGGGTCAGGTCCGTGAGGTGTTATAAGTATCCTCGCCTTTTCATAATCATAATTATTAAATGTAAGTGGATAAGTTTTTTTATCCATATTTAGAACAGATTCTTTGTCAATTTTGCGGGGTTTACCGAAATTTTCATTTTTACGATATGCAATTAACTCATATGTATAATCTTTTTCTAAAGTTGCGCCAACTGCTGCTACGGCGCCAACAATTCCTTGTTCTCCTTTTAAAGAATGTAGCTCTACTTTGCAATCATGAGCAATTTTTTTAGTCCTGGAAATAGAGATTATTTCTTGAACAGCTTTTTCTGAAAATTTCTGTAAAGTTTTCCCCACCGGTCCTTTATAGAAGGCAATTGCCGGATCAGTTTTTGGTTGGCTGAAATCAGAATGTTCTTTTACTAATTTGATTATTGTATCTTTTATTGCATCTTCATTTTTATATGGGCAATGGATACGTAATGCTATAGCACCATTCCCACGAGTTTTCCAAGGAATAGTTGGATTTAATCTTACTAGATTTGGGTAGTCTATAAATACACAATCGTGAGTTTTTAAATATTCAGCGGCTAACGTTGCGATATAGGTTGTACACCCTTTTCTCGGGGAATCGGTATCGTCTATTCCTATATTAAGATAATCGTTCAAATGGCTATGCATGGCTTATTATTTTGATAAGTAATAAAAAAATAAGGAGTTATTATTTTAGGTACTTTCCATGACTATCATAGTGAGGGTTGATCGTACTTTGTCAAGTCTACGAATCTTCCAAGTAACGATTTCTTTTAGTTTATCCATTGTTTCAGCTTCAACTTTTACAACGATATCATATACTCCGTAGACACTATAGGCTTCTTTTACATTTTCTATTCCTTTCAATTCTTTGAGAAGTTCATCTTCTGCTCCTATTTCAGAATTAATTAATACGAATGCTTGTGGCAATTTTAACCTTTCCACTCTCCATTCTTATCATATATTTATTAAGGTTAAAAAGATTTGCTCATTTTCTTAGTATTCTACTTTTTCTTTTAAAGTCAATAGTATACTTTCAATATTTTTGTTAGCTTTATTTAATTGCTTGTTGAGTTGCTTTCGCTCTTTATTGTATTTTTCTATTGATATTCTACGTCTCTTATATACTGTTATAAGTTGATGAATATTTGCGTTTATTGAAGTAATTTCTGTTTCAGATTTGTGTAAATCATCTAAAAACTTGGAATATTCAGGGTATTTAGAATAAAGTTCTTTTTGAATTATGTTTAGATTTTTTTCTAATGGGATTAGTCGTTTTTCAATTGTTTTGCGTTTCCGCTTATATTCTTTTCTTGATAAAGCTCCAATAGCGAAATCTTTTGTTACAGTATCTAATTTTATACTTCCTATCCTCTTTTCATCTTGTAATGTAAGAAATCGTATTAATTTATCAATAGCTGGACTAATTTCATCGTCTTCTTTAGATTTCGTTTGTGATCTTAGGAGGATCAAGGAAATGCTAGTTAATCCGATTAAAAATAACCATGTGATTGGTTTTAAGGAGATCCATATTGGATGGAGACTGTACTCTATTTTGAAATCTAATTCTTGTAGAGGTGTAACACCTATTAGTGTATAGAATACTTTTTTATTAAATAATTCAGTATTGTGTGTTATATCTTTGGTTTCGGAGAGTATCCTTGTTCCTCTTGGAAATATGATTGTTAGTTCAGAATTTTCTATTATCCATCGTTGTGGTGTTATTATGGTTGCATTTAAGGTGTAAAGTCCCCACCATGATATTTTAGTAACACATTTCTCTTTTGGAATTTTATATTTTAATGTAAATATGAAAGTTTCATTCTGATTTATTGTGCTCTGGCGTGATGTTATAGTCATTTGGGGGCCCTCTTGTGGATTATCCCATATTGGTCCCCCCATATCGTAGGCCATTACATCTTTAGCTCCATTGATGATATTGATTGATATTGTTGAAAGAGGAGTCCCAACATTTTTAATATTATAAGAATCGGATATCTCCATATCTCCCCTTGAAGTTAATATGATCTCTCGCTGTGCAGAAAATATTTTTACGAGTTCAGTTGAAATTGATGCGTAGCTTATATGAAAGTCTTGAGAGGAGTATGGGCTTAAAGGATAGTATAGCGCAGATAATGTAGGGGCGCCTCTATACTGAGATTCTACAAGTAGAAAATTTTCTGGTAAGAATAAGTTAACATCAGAGGGAAAAAAGAATGTTACATTACATGATTGTACTTGGAAAGGGAAGATTGGAGTATCAAAAAAATGGAAACGAAATTCATCTTGATAATAAGATACTCTGTCTTTATAAATAATCGTAACATTCATTCCATAATTCTCTTTAGGTTTCACGATTGTATTTAGATTGATATCTATCCACGTAAATGAATTCTCAGAATTTATCTTATAATCCAATCGTTCTCCATCTATTGAGTTACATACTACATATTGAAGATCTTCTTTATAAGAACTAAGGAATCCGTAGCGAAAATGGTTAATATTATTGTTACCTATATTTTTTAAATGTATTATATCATAAATGATAGTCGCTCCCCACTCATTAATTTGAACGCCTCTTAGGAGAGACACTTCTAAATTTTCCAACTCATTAGCTGATTGCGCTTCCATATATTGAGGAAGTATTATAGAAAATACTACTAAGACTAGTAGAAGGTAGATGAAGTGTAATCGTTTCATAGTAATCCCGTTATTGATTGATCTCTTGCTTCTAATGGTACTCTCCATTTCATAATATATGGTAAGAATCTTAAGAGATAGTAACTCCACATTTATGACAGTACTTTGCAGGCGCAGGATTTCTCTCTTTACAATTAGGACAAATTTTCCCTGCGTCAGGTGTTACTTCGAGATCATTTATTGATTTAATAAGAACAACATCACCTATTTTAATAAGATAAGAGGGTATATTGATTTTTTCCCCGTT
>CAZAXO010000134.1:0-6482 GCA_964489085.1 uncultured Candidatus Bathyarchaeia archaeon | reverse complement strand
CAAGTCATTACTCAACACAATAGATGTTATCGATCACATAAAAAATGCTTCAGCACATGGAATTACCGTTGAAAAGTACCATATCGATTTCCCTCAGACAATGAGTAGAGCTGCTCGTATAGTAAAAAGAATCGCCAAAGGAGTAGAATATCTCCTCAACAAAAGTAATGTGGCCATTTTAAATGGAGTTGGCTGTATAATCTCACCCGGTACTGTAGAAGTTACAGAGCATGATGGTACTGTTACTCATGTTAACTATTCTAAATTGATTCTAGCAACAGGGTCTCACCCCTTAAAGATTCCAATACCAGGAATTGATGGTCAGAAGGTTATTACTAGTGACGATTTCTTTAACCTAACAGATATTCCTGAAAATGTTGTCTTTATAGGAGGGGGTTGTTTAGGTGTTGAATTGGCTATCATCTTAAATGGATTAGGTTCAAAAGTAACTGTTATCGAGATGTTGTCATGCCTACTATCTTGCGAAGATAAGACTGCAACCAATATGCTGAAAGAGAGTTTAGAACGTCGAGGAATCACGTTTGAGCTGAATGCTAAAGTTGAAGCAATTAAAGATGAAGGGGATTACATGATTGTTGAAGCGTCAAGAGAAGATCAGAAACTTCAAGTTAAAGGGGATATGGTTCTCTGTGCAAGTGGAAGAGCACCGAATACAGAGAACTTAGGATTAGATAATTTACATATTAATCTCACGGAAAAAGGTTTTATCGATGTTAATAACCATATGGAGACCAATGTGTCAGGCGTATATGCTGTAGGGGATGTAGTTGGCAACTATATGTATGCGCATACTGCTATGCAAGAAGGATTAGTCGCAGCAGAGAACGCTATGGGAGGAAACACATCAATAAATTATTCTGTTGTACCGAGATGTTGCTATACCAAACCTGAAGTTGCAGCTATCGGCCTTTCAGAGGAGGCTGCTCGAAAGGAATTTAGTACAACAGAAATTGCTGAGTTTCCTTTACTCGCAAATGCACGAGCATTAACCATTGATTCTTGGAATGGTATAGTAAGAATTATCTATGAAAGGGAGAAAGGTAAGCTATTGGGAGCAGTAGTTGTTTCATCTGAAGCAAGTGAACTTATTCATCAACTTGGAATGGCCATACACTTAGATGCAACAGTTAATGACATCGCAACAATGATTCACGCGCACCCCAGTCTCAGTGAAGCAATAAGAGAAGCGACACTAAGGGCTGTTGGAACACCTTTACATGGAAAATAACATTTTAGCATTAACAAACAGATAATTTACATCTTGTAATCAGGGGTAGCATCTTGTGAAGAAAAATATGAACTCTAACAAAATTAGTACACTAAAGGAATATTTCACTTCTATCAATAATCAATTAGAGAAAAAAGATTTAGAGAAGATAGATTATAGAATTATTGTAATCAGTGACTCATATTTTTTTTATGTTGATCAACAATCAATGAATCGATACTTTGAGCAGAAACATACTGATATTAAAGGGTGGTATACAGGTCTTCTAGCATTTAAAAATGATGAATCAAACTTTTTTCACTTATTTCTCTCGAAGTTATTACTCGATAAGTTAGATACGCAGAATCTTTTATTTAGGATCTTATATCAACTTTTTATGTATTTAAATGAGGACCTAAGAAAACTAAAATATAAAAAACTTAGGAAACGGATAATGCAGTATTATCTGACTGTATTGCCTGACACTATAGCATTTGACTCTTCGGATGTTTATAAAATTTTAAGGAATACCGAAGATTCCATACTCTACACAAAAGCAGCTACAATCATACCTCACATAAGCCTCTCAACCTTAATAGAGAGAATGCCTTCAACCACTACAACTCTATACATCGATGATATCACTAATTACCTAAACCAATCAGAGATTATGATTCCACACTTAACCAAGCAGTATCATACAGAGCATCATCATAATCACCATCACTAATTAGTCCTGTCAACATAATACTTCTGTTACTCCTTCACGATATTCTGGAGTTTTTCGCTAAATTAACTAGTAAAATTATAGTCTTATTCAGATAACTCTTTGAAATTCGTTATTGGATTTACTTCTAATAGTTAAAGAACTGAATAATGTTTTTATCGTATAAGTTTAAAAGAGGAAAGATAAGATGAGAAGTTAACGCAAGGAGATATTTATGTCGCAAGAAATGGTTGTCTCTTTTCCTAAAAATTTAAAAGTTCAAGCTGAATACAAAAATTTTATTATTAATACGGATCAGCCAGAAAATGAAGGGGGAAACAATTCAGCGCCACCCCCCTTCTATCTATTTATAGCGTCTATTGGGACATGTGCAGGTGTTTATATTGCCTCTTTTTGTAAGAAAAGAAACATTCCCTATTCTAATGTAAAGCTACACTTACAAATAGAAAAAAACAAAGAAACCAATGTTATCAAACGATTCCAAATAAAGATTCTGGTACCATCAGATTTTCCTGATAAATACCGTAATGCTTTGGTTAAGGCAGCAAATTTATGCGCCGTTAAAAAAACTATCGAATCGCAACCTGACTTTATTGTTACAACATCTAAAGTCTAAATCAGATTTTCCTAATAACATAATATAGATAGCGTAAATGCAGATAATAACTATACTATTGTCGCTAGCTAAAAGTATGAATAGATACTCTCATTAGTATAAGTAAAGAATAATTCAGTAAATTTATTATAGCCGAAGGGCACTCACTAAACAAGAGAAAATTACTTTCATATTGAATATATTTATTGAGGATGTATTAATTGAGTCGAATAATAATTTGTCCAGACTGTGGATTCAAATTTGATATTCAATATTCAAGAGCCTTTGCCTGTTCTGGTTGCTCACAAGCAGTACTTGGCTCTTGTGGTATGATCAAATGTCCTAAATGTGAAAAGGAATTCCCAGATCAAACAAAGTAGTGTTTTTTACTGGTTATGCTAAGCTAACGTATAGTAGACGTAAGCTAGGCATTATTTCAATAAGATTATAGGGAATATCAATTATGTGATTGTATAATTTCTTTAAGGTTTGCTAGAAAGAAGTCATTTTCTTGTGGTTTTCCAATAGTTACTCTTAGAAACTTTTTTGGCATTTGATTGGATAAATCCATAACGACGATTCCTCGGGCGTACAATTTTTTTGAAAGCAATGGAATCTCGCTTGAAATCATAAGAAAATTAGTTTCACTTGGATAAACAGTGACTCCCAGATTTTCAAGTTCCTTTTTCACTCTAATTTTTTCTTTACTTATAGATTCAATAGTATCTTTTAGGTAGTTTCTGTTTTGTAGTGCTGATAGGGCACCATAAGCACTTGGTTTTGAGAGAGCAAACGGGAGAACTTGTTGTGTAAATTGATATGATACAGTTTCCCCAGCTATTAAATATCCAATTCTTAGTCCAGCCAATCCAAATGCTTTACTCATCGTTCGCACAACCGCGAGATTTGAGTAATGCTCAACGAGATCAACGATGCTTACATGAGAAAATTCATAATACGCTTCATCAATAAGGACTACTCCTTCAATTCGATTACAAAGAGATGCAATTTCATCTCTTGTTACAAGAAGTTTTCCAGTGGGATTATTGGGATTATCAATAAAAACAAGATTTGTATTATTTAGTTCGTTACAGAGTGCTTCAAAGGGTACGTTAAATGATGGTTCAGTTAACTTGAACTTCACTAAATGAGCATCTAAAACTTTTATCATTCGAGTCGCATAGGAGAACGTAGGATCCACAGTTACTATCTTTCCTCTCTTAGAAAAGAGATATATCACTTGCATTATCAGTGAATCCGAGCCTGAACCTACAAATAGGGAGGTATACTCTACATTACAGTACTCTGATAGAGATCTTCTTAATTGTTCCAGGAGTTCACTAGTAGGGTATCTTTGAATTTCATTTAATCCCTTTCTAGCAGCTTTCAAGATTTGTGGTGGAGGAGAATACGGATTCTCGTTTCTATCTAATCGAATAATTCTACTCAAGAAACCACCATTTACCTAATCTTGACGACTACCTCTTCATTATAATCTATGAGAACTTTTATGTAACCCCTCAACGATTGATCTAATTTCGAATCACCTGTATCTACGCGAAGACAGGGTAACTTACTCATTTTATCCCTCGTCGCAACCACAATGACATTCTCCTTACCTACCCTTTTAATGATAGAGGGAGTGAATTCTTTATTTCCACGACCAAAAATAAAGCCTTGACCACCAATAGGAGATAAAATTAACTTTATACTACTAAATTTGTTAAGGAGACATAAAATTTTTTCCTCATTTAAATTACTATCCACAGTTTTACCGTTATATATTGCTTCAATTCCTAAAACCATTTTGTTGAGTTGAAGCTCATCCGCATTTGTCTTAAATGTGGATCCCGGCCCAAAAATATACAGAGTATCATCATCCATATTCTCCACTATGTATCGAGCTAGAGCTTTTTTATTTTCTTCATAGGAGCCACCTGACCTCGTTGGTTCCTTACTCATCTGAACTAATTCCCGAACTTGCGGTATCTGTAAGTAACCATACAACTTAACATCTAATTTTCCTCGTCGAAATGATTCTTCATTAATATCGAGAACTTCACCTTCAACGAGCTCCACATCCCCTGTTATAAAAGAATCTACAATCTCTGCAGCAGCCTGTGGAGTTACGGCGAAAACAGAGCTAAACATTTTTACCCCTGAGGGTACGCCAATAACAGGAAGGGATAATCCGAGAACATCATAAATATCTCGTGCAGTGCCATCTCCGCCAACAAAAACAAGCAAATCAATTTTTTCAAGTAACAAACTCTTTAGGACTCGCTTCGTATCATTCCTAGTAGTACGAGCCTTTTTTAAAGCGCCAATAATAGTATACGAAAAATCAAACTGCTTGATAACCTCTTCACCCATAGATCCTGGCGCAGAATAAATATGCATACATACTCCTTCTTTAAGGTTTGAAAAAAAATCTCTTGCTCGTAAAGGCGTAACTGGCGTAGCACCTAATTGCACCGCTTCAAGATACACTTCACCATCTGTACCTTTTAAACCAACTTTGCCTCCCATACCCGGAATAGGATTCAAGATAAAGCCTAGCCTAACCAAACTAATCACTTAATCCAAACTATCCTATCTATATCGACAAACACAATTTAAATCTTCGAAAAGAATTCAAAAAAGAACAACATTTGTGTATCAACAAGTACATGTAACTAATTATGGCTTTAACACGTAACTATAAAACCTAACTATTATCGATAGCTATTGAAAGCTCCGAATTTGAGAAAAGTAGTCCGTAGGAGTTCTTTATTCAATTAAACCCCGGAAATCAGCATTGTTTCGATGAAATATTTTGTAATATCCTGAAGTTATTTAGAATACAATTACGTCTTGTTAATGTCATTTCTTTATTGAGTATTTTTTTCGTGGTTTGTTGAGTTTATTTAGTATGTTTTAAAAAAATAGCTAGCTTTGGAATCATGTGGACTACCGCATAAGTTATTTACATATTCTTTTTCACAGATACTGTTTGCTCATCTTTTTGATAAAAGCTAATCCTTCTGACGCAAGAGCGTCTGCGCTTGGCGCTAATTTACGCCAAATCGCGGTTGATGCTGCCAATTTTTCCATGTCTTGAGTAAAGGATTCTAATACTAACCACTTATCGTAGCTAATTTCAGCAAGCGCTTCAAATACTTTATCCCAATCTACATGGCCCGTACCGGCTATACTTCGATCGTTTTCACAGCAGTGAAAATGGTTAAGAAGCTTCCCTGCTTGGATTATTGGATTATAGAAGTCTTTCTCTTCTATATTCATATGGAACGTATCTAAATGAACTTTGACATTGGGTTCTCTTACTTCTTTTGCGAGTTTCACCGCGTCAGATGCGGTGTTGAGGAAGTAGGTTTCGAATCGATTTACCGGTTCCAATCCCAAAGCTACGTTAAACTCTTGTGCATAGCGACAGACTTCTCTTAATGACTCAACGCTATATCGCCATTCATCTTCGGTTCTGCTTTTACCCGTTATTTTACCCCATGCGGTATAGATCACTCCGTTCATCGAGTCACCCCCTAGTTCTGAAACGACTTCGACACATCGTTTCAAATAGGAAATACCCTTTTTCCTAACCGTTTCATCGCTACTTGTTACATCTTTATCAAGGCCTAAAACAGGTGATGCTGTAAATTCCATATCATTTTTTTTGAGTTCTTTCTTGGTTTGTTCAATGTTTATCGAGTCTATGTAATTTAGAGGAATTTCAACTCCATCAAACCCCATTTGTTTTACTTTTTTAATTAATGGTAAAGCGGAAACATCGAATCGATCAGCCCATAAAAAAAGGTGTACGCCAAATTTTATCATACGTATTGTTAATCCCACACTTAATTTAAATCTTTATCACTATTTGCTTTTCCTGGAGTAACAATATTGAATGTAGAATCAGTTTATATAAAGAAAGTTAC
>CAZAXO010000133.1:0-6515 GCA_964489085.1 uncultured Candidatus Bathyarchaeia archaeon | reverse complement strand
TTCTGGTTCTACATAAAAGGTAAAATCTCTTGCACACAATTATAACAGCCGGTAAGATTTACATTTATAATTCTATCCCAATCTCGAGGATCCATATTACTTAAAAACCGTTTCTTAACATTGATTCCTGCAGCATTAACTAAAAAATCTATTTTATGATAGGTTTGAATAACTTTTTTAACCGCTTCATTTACTTGATTTCGTTCTACTATATCAACTGATTCATATAATACTTCACTGTTGGATCTTTTTATTATTGAAGCGGTCTCCTCCAAAAATTTGCTGTTTTTATCGACGATAGCTATTTTTGCTCCTTCTTGAGCAAATAAAAGAGCACAAGCTCTACCGATACCGGAAGCTGCCCCCGTAATAAAAGCTACTTTATCTTGTAAATTCATATTAATCAGCCACATAGTATTTCATATTTGAATATTATAAATTTCCTCTTCTCTTAGAAGTAATAGGACATATCTTTCAAATTAAGAATATTCCTTGGTTCATACAAACATATTATTAACGATCTCATCCGTTATAGAGGTTACAAGATTTTATCTTACACGATGCGCAAATCTTTCGATGTTTCCACCGTGATAGAAGTATTCGAGTCAATATCCAATAGATAATCAAAGAGAATAGATAACCATATAGAACAAAGCTACCTCCTATCTCACTTAATCCTATAAGAATGCAAAAAGTTCCTAATACAAAGGTGATATTGAAAAATAGACGAGCAGAAACACTCTTCACACCGAAAAATATGCTTTGAAGCAGAGAATAACCGATAATCAAAAAACCAATCCAAAAAACTATTACTGCAATCTGGAAATCAAATATAATAAATTGATAAAAAACAGTTCCAAAAAGGGATAATAGAGCACCAATAATCATCCCTAGACAACCAGTGCAATATGTTTTACTATACAATCGAACTGTATGATGAGCAAACTCATTGCACATTGGATGATGTCCTTGGATCCTAACCTTTTTTACTTTTAGATAGTTTGATGAGAAATCACTATTCTTTCTTCTAATATGTATAGTTTGTGAACATTGTGATGGGAAGACACTTGCAAAAATTCCCAGAATGCAAATCACGCTAAAAATTATACTGATTAACCTTTTTTGCTGAAGATAATCGATTCGCTGCATAGGAGATTGGAACATCAATATTGGAAGAAGAGCCAGACCAAAAAATGAGACACAGATTAAAAAAATCGATATAAGAGTATCATGATCGAACCTTAATGAAACCCTCAAATTGAATCACTTAAATCTAATTCATGACTCACTTAATATCTCTACATCATCCTTTTGAATTTTTTCGAAGAGAAAATCATCATCACCCATCTCCTCAAACATCCGTAAAAACTTTGATATCGCCCATACATTTCTTCCTTGATTTTTTCTTTTGGAAGATGCTGTGTTGATATGATTGCTAGCTAGCAAATATTCAATGAACAGAACTTTCAAGAGTTAACAGCTTGGTAGAAGTGAATATTGTGTAGAAATTGATTTCAACCGATAGAAAATACGTGATTATCACTAAATGGTACCTCCTATTGAACCTAGTTGTATTTAGTGCCTGCTTCATTTTTTCAATATATAATTTTATGACATTTAGAGAACCATAAACTTGAATATTAAATAAAAGGAAAATAACATTAACTAAAACAGTGGTGAGATAATATGCTTCTTATTCATATTTCAGATATTCACTGTGGTCCAATGTTTCGCCCAGACGTCTTCCGATCTGCTGTTAAAGAGATTAATGCGATGTCTCCAGATGTTGTGTTGGTCACTGGTGACCTAACTGAAAACGGTCTCATCTCAGAGTTTGAGAAAGTGGCGAAAGAATTAAAGAAAATTACACCTGGAAAGATGATTTATGTGAGCGGAAATCATGACTACAGATCGACAGGCTATTTAATATTCCAGAAACTTTTCCCTTTCTTACAGATCACAGAGATACACGATGTTATGATAACAATTCTTGGTTCAGCAAGACCTGATAGAGATGATGGGGAAGTTGGTCACAGACAAAACTTGTGGCTTGAAAGAACACTTGAAAAATACAATAATAAATTTAAGATAATCGCGATACATCATCATATAATTCCCGTTCCAGATACTGGAGCAGATCAAATAACTGTAATAGATGCAGGTGATGTCTTAAGAAGTCTCACCAAATCAAAAGCTGACCTTGTTCTTTGTGGACATAGACATAGACCTTGGATATGGAAATTAGAAAACATGCTTGTAGTACACGCTGGAAGCTTATCCTGTGAGAAATTACGAGGTTTCTTTCTCAACTCGTACAATGTACTAACGGTGAAGGGGAAGAAAACAGAAGCAAAATTGAAAGTTGTTAATGGAGAATTTATTGATTTCAATGAAATAGTGAGGAATAGAGAAATAACTTTCTAAATCTATCTAGACTGATTAAATTTAGAAGGATTATCCCCCTCCTGCAGGAGGGATAATTGAAAAGATACAGCCATCAGATAATCTTGTTTCAAGACCCTGTAATGAAGAAATAGTTTTACCATCTACAATATATTGGAGATAGGTTTGAGGTTTGCCTGTTTTCTCATCAAATACATACTCGTGAAATTCTTGTCCAAATCGTGTAGACAACAGTTCTAACAGTTGTTCTACTGTAATATTATCTGATACCTCAAGTTCCTCTATCGTCTTTTTAGATAAATCTCTTAGATACGTGTAAAATTTTATTGTTATCTTCATTATTTATTTCCACATCAAATTTGTTGAATTTACAAAATCTATACTTTTCAATATCTTTAATATTATTATGCGGTTGATATTTTAGGTGACTTCCAGATTACAAATATAACATAGTTATATTTTAATTTATCGACGCAGACTTCCAAATAATCCATCAAAATATTAATACTATATTACTTAGAACATTTTGAGGTAGACTTTATGAATATAAAGAGGATGATTACTGCTTTCTTGTTTCTGGATTATTTGGTATCTACTGTTCGTATGCAACATATGAGTACCTAAAAACAACTGACATTCCAGGCTTAGTTACGATGGAATATCTCCTCACTATATTCTACAACCGACTGACCTAAGGTTTTATTATAGGTTTTATAGAAGATATTATAGTGATTAAGAAAAAACTTCTCAATTCTATTGTCAGGGGAGCGAAAATAGGAGCAATAATCAGTTTAGGCATATCATTCTATGTATATTTTCACTGGCTCCTATGCCTTTATACTATTTGGATTCCTATACCGCGCTGTTACAGATTTACTCGCAAAGTTCGGGTCGTAAAAATTAAGATCCTTTTCGAATTAGTTTGTACGTGTGTAGTACCCCAGCATATATTTAACAATAAAAGAAAGTAAAGATAAAATATTGAAGTTACGTCATACCGCTACTATTATTTTATGGTATAGCATAGTATTCCTCCGATCAAGGTTATGATACCGGGTAGCCAGCTCATCGTTATCAGCATTAATACTCCCACAATTATGGCGATTGTTCCACCAATCTTAACTTCTCCCCCTTTCACTCTTTGCCAAGCATAGATGGCAACGATTCCTAAAACAATAGAAATAATAGCTCCGATCATCATAAATCCTCTAATCCAACTGAACATAATCGGCATATTCCATCCACCATCCATCCCTCCCCATCTTCCCATATTACCCATCCATCCTCCCATCATTCCTCCCCACATGGACATGAACACCAAAGGAAAGATGGATAAGACGATTGCTAAGATACCGCCGACTAACAACAGCATCCCCCCCGTCACCGAATAATCGGTCTTTTCAACTTTAGTTAGAGGGCCAACCTGTGTTCCACACTTAAAACAAAACTCAGCTCCTTTAGAAAGCTCCTCTCCACATTTAGCACAAAAAGTCATAAGATTAGTAACGCATTCAATAAATTAATCTTTCTTCGTGAGAAGATCTACAATAACAGCTATATAGACAATATAACCTCCTAAGATTTCAAATCCATGGAAGGTTGAGTGGAACTGACCATTCTGGGATCATCAGGTATCCAATAGTTAGCTCGTTAAAAGTGAAAGTAATTGCGCAAATTAAATAATGTGGGGGTTCCTTATCTTGACTCTAGGAGACATTTTCTTGAATATTCTATTGCAAGCCATAGAGAGTCGGTTGGTAATTGTGATTTAGCTGAGGCATCAAATAATACTTGGATGCTATTGGAAAATTCGTCTCCACCTGATCGATAGATGAAGAGGAGGGGTATTCGAGGCAGCACAAATAGTTCAAAAGCAACATTTACTGTTGAGACTTTTCCACCTAACGCTAATCCAGCCTTAAGAAACTCTGATGATGTAGTATACTTCTCAATTAGATCATAAAAGTAAAGATTATGCGCTGAAGCAGAAAAGAAGAGAGGCCCACCATCAAGTTCATAATGAGAGATCCACCTGTTTTCAAGTTCCATTTCTTTAGCATTAACCAAGTATACTGGAATCAGGATCTGAAGCTGCCATTCGATATTACTCTTATCGTTATCTCCACTCTTGATAACTTTCTGCTCATCAACTCTGATAAAGTATTCACGGTTAATAATACGTAATTTGTAGGTTTTCTGGTCACTATTGTACTCAGCTAAACTCCTTTTGGACACATCCTTCGGATCAAGATGTTTCAACTCATCCCAAATCCTTAAAGTCTTAAATTCCTCACCCATCAAGTACACCTATTCTATTTGAACATATTAACGCCCTCATAAGGCGTAGCAGACTTAGTTCTCTAACTAATGGTTAGTATAACTAGTTTCCACTTTATTTTTTTTATAAGATTAATATAGTAGGTCATAATTACTATCCGCATGAATTCTATTAAAGTGTTAGATAATATTTATTGGGTTGGGGTTGTCGACTGGAATATTCGAAATTTTCATGGCTTTACTTACTCTACACATCGTGGGACTACTTATAACAGCTATTTAATCATTGATGAAAAAATAGCATTAATCGACACAGTATATGGCCCTTTCACTGAAGAGATGATTGATAGAATTAAGGAGCTAATTGATTCATCCAAGCTCGACTACATAGTGACGAATCATGTTGAGACAGATCATTCTGGAGCCCTCTCTGAACTTTTAAAGGAAGCTCCTCATGCAAAGCTAGTAGGTACTGCTCGGTGCGAAGAGGGGTTAAAAAAACATTATTTCGGAAACTGGGATTTTCAAGTTGTGAAGACTGGTGACGAGATACAATTAGGTAAAAGAAGCTTAAAATTCATTGAAGCCCCCATGCTCCATTGGCCTGATAGCATGTTCACCTATATCGAAGATGATGCCTTACTTTTACCTAATGATGCGTTCGGTCAACACTTAGCGACATCAACACGATTTGATGATGAAGTTGACGATAACATCTTGATGGAGGAGGCAACTAAATATTACGCTAACATCTTGTGGCCATTCAGTCAATTAATACTAAGGAAGATCGAAGAGATCCAGAAGATGGGAATAAAGATAAAGATGATTGCGCCAAGCCATGGTATTATCTGGCGGAGTAATCCTACAAAAATTATTGAAGCGTATCTCAGATGGGCTCATGGAGAATCAAAGAAAAAGATTCTAGTTATCTATGATACGATGTGGGGGAGCACTGAGAAAATGGCGAAAGCCATAGTTGAAGGAATTAACAACAGAGGCATTGAGACGATTCTATGCAGGGTTCCCTTCTCAGATCGAGGAGACCTTATTAAAGAACTCTTGGAAGCGAAAGGTGCGCTTTTTGGTTCCTCAACCATCAACAACGGTATTTTACCCACCGTTGCTCCCTTACTTGAAGATTTACAAGGTCTGAAACCAAAAAATAAAGTCGTTGCCGCATTCGGCTCCTATGGATGGGGAGGCGGAGCGATTGAAAGTATTGAAGAAAAACTGGAAAAAGCAGGTATGAAAATCGCTGCTCCTTCATTAGCAGTTAAGTGGGTTCCAGACAGAGATGAACTTAACAACTGCTTCGAATTTGGAAAGGAATTCGCAAAGAAAATTGAAAAATAGTAAATATAAATTATATTTGAGAGTGTTCTAAAAAGTAAAAACGTAGCAAAGAAGAAACGAGTTAGCTAGCTGGGGGTTGAACTTATCATATATTTATCGGTAAAAATCTAGATTTTTAAAAAATATCTTAAATTGTAGTGCGCACTACCGATTCCTGAAAAAACGCGAGTTTAGCGCTCATGCGAGTATATAGTTTATTATACTTCTTTTCAGTTATAGGAAACTAAAGAATGTGTGATCGCTAATGAAGGTATCTGCGATTTATGATACGAAGTAAGGCAATACGAAGCTTGTAGAAGAAAAGATTTAGTTGTTAGTGCTAGCTAGCTATCCATGTGTCGACCTTTATTAAATCAACTAATTTTATTTTACATCATATCTGAAGGCGTTTGCATCTTTTGAATAGCAGTTTCTGCTGCGTTTACAAGTTGATAGGCGACTGGTGATGCCGTGAGAGCGGGATGAGTCCCTGTTTGAAATGT
>CAZAXO010000132.1:0-6577 GCA_964489085.1 uncultured Candidatus Bathyarchaeia archaeon | reverse complement strand
TTTTTCTCTTTACCCGTATAAACGGTACCCGTTCCCTCAATAATATAGTAGACCTCCTCAGACTCTGGATGAATATGAGGGTCCAGACCTTCATCAGGCGCAAAGGAGCCAAGTAAAAACACTAACTTTTTCGAGCCCACCGTTTCAGGTGTACAATAGAGGGTAATTGGACCACCCAATATCGTTTTTACTTCAGCTTCAGATTTTTTTATCACTTTCACAGACAAGATAACCACAACAATACATTTGAGTAAACTATAGTAAAAAACTTTTGATCACTTGGGTACAATAAGATTTTAACGTTCTGCCATCAACTCTTGACGAAACTATTATATGATTACCATAAAAAATTGTCAGATATGAATGTGAAAAAGAATCCATGGGCGGCATTGTATCCTTGTCCTGTTATTCTCGTCACATGCCAAGATATAGCTGGAAAATCGAATATTATCACATTGGCGTGGACAGGCGTTGTCTGCTCAGATCCACCTACTCTGAGTATCAGTCTCCGTCCACAACGATACTCATATAAACTGATTGATGACACTCGTGAATTCGTCGCTAATATTCCCACCGTCGACCTTCTACATAGCACTGACTATTGTGGAATAGTCTCAGGTAGAAACGTTGACAAATTCTCTGAAACCGGACTTACACCTAAACCAGCTAAGAAAGTTAATCCACCTATAATACAAGAATGCCCAGTGAACATGGAGTGTAAAGTAAAACAGAAGATACTACTAGGAGTACATTATATGTTTATCGGGGAGATTATTCATGTCCACGTCAACCAAATTTTTTCAGATAAAAATGGTATGGATTTCTCGAAACTTTCTCCTTTTGTCTATAATCAAGGCGAGTACTGGAGTCTCAAAGAGAAAATCGGGGAACATGGATTTTCGCAACATTAACCTTGTAACAATTTATGTAGTGAATATCACTATAATAATTAGTTTAGTTGGTGCTCCGGGCGGGATTTGAACCCGCGATCAACGGCTCGATTGACCTCCCAACTCGTTAGAAGAAGGGAAAAGGCCGTTATGCTTAACCGGGCTACAGTCAGCGAAAAATTCTCCACCGGAGCCCATTTGGCTTATCGGAGCACAATTACCAATCTGTTGAGGCATGGTGAGAATTAAATGTTGTTCCCCTTTATAAATCTCTGAATAGGTTGCCACAGCTTTTTTGCTGCCTTTGCAGGGTCTGCCTCACTATAGATACCACGTCCCACGATAGCAAAGGCACTCTGCGGCCGAAGAGTTTCAAATACAACTTGGATATCGCCTCCTTGTCCTTTGCCAACACCAGGAAAGAGAAAAATTGGATCTTCGATGGAAGCTTCAATTATACTCCGATACTTCAGTATCATTTGAGGTTTATTACCGGGAATAACATAATGGTCAACGCCTAGTTTCGCAGCATCTTGATAGATTCTTGTCGGTGCATCATCAGCTATATACCCTCCATCACGTACCAAGTAGCCTTTATGAGTCATATCACCACCAATAATTGGGATTATTGCCGCTTTATAGCATGCATCAACTGTTCTCTGTAAAGTTTCAATTCCTGCATGTGGAAAGATAATCAACCCATCGATATGCGACTCTATAATAGCTTGTAGTGATGCGCTAGCACAGATAGCGGGTATATCACTACCATATTTTTGGTGATCATAGATAATCGGAAGATCCGAATATCGCCTTATAACTTCAGTGACATTCTTTAATCCGTGGAGAATACTAAGGGGAGTCCCTATTTTATAGCCTGCTATAAAAGGTAACGATGAAGTCGCCTCAATAATCATTTGTAATTTGGATAAGCTGGAAACATCACATGCAGGTATGAGCCCAAACCGAATCTGAAACAACAATTTACCCCCATTTACTATTAGTTGAGTTGCCCTTTTTTAAAGGGTGTCTATCCACGTTAATGTATCGGTTATGAGTCGCTCTTGATAATAAGTGAAGGAGTGATCAGCGTGAGGAATTTCAATTAATTTTTTTGGATTATC
The DNA here is from genome assembly GCA_964489085.1 of uncultured Candidatus Bathyarchaeia archaeon. GTDB lineage: Archaea > Thermoproteota > Bathyarchaeia > 40CM-2-53-6 > DTGE01 > CAZAXO01. The sequence goes on along the minus strand of CAZAXO010000132.1, from coordinate 4,566 downwards.
AGCTGCTTCATAGAGTTGCCGCGCATAGTCAATAGGTACCACATTATCCCAAGACCCGTGAATAATTAAAAGAGGACGAGGAGAAATATTTTTCACCGAGTTAATTGGCTTATACTGTTTTATATCCTCTAGAAATGTTGGTTTCAATGCGAAAGCGGTGTTATGAAGGTTATAGGCGATCTGTTCATTATTAAGACGTTCCCATAGAGCTTCCCCAAATAATTTTCTAAAGGATTTCACTAGAAATACGCCAGGCGCCCAACAAATAACCGCTTGAATTCTCTTATCTGATGCGGCTTGTATAATACTTGCAGAACCTCCTAAACTAATCCCTGCTAGGATCGGATGATTTGGAGAAGATAGAAGATTCGGCGTTTCTGAGATAATCCTGTCCAAGTCATTGAGCCATTGGCTTAATGTGGTATCCTCAAATTCTCCACTACTATCCCCGGAGCCGGTGAAGTCAAATCGAAGAACTGGATAACCTTGTCTTGATGCTCTCCGTGCAAATGAGACAAAAAGCCTATCACTTTCAATTTTTGTACCGGTAAATCCATGACATACAATGATAGGTGGTTTCTTAGTGTTGTTAGATGGTTTATGTGTAATACCAATAAGATGGTGTGAATTGTATTTGAGAATAAAGGGAGTTTCAATTATCTGATTCAACTATTAACCACATCTTATTCGATTTTACATTTAACTAACATAAATGATTAGGTAAGAATACGAACACGGCAACGCAACAACCATATCGATCTTTTGGAACATGCATACACTGAGTAACAATTTTGGGATCTACGAGTGATAATCCTCGTGAAGAAGCCATTTTTTGTAGGCGAATCAGTATTTCATCTTTGATGATTTGTGAGTCTTTATAACCATGATTCTCAGCAACGAATCCATAAGTTAGCTTCCCCTTTTTTTCACACATACTATATCCAATTCCAGCACCGATCACTTCCCCTTCACCACCATCCATCCTCGCCACGACTGAAAAAGTGATCATACCAGGTGTGATCTTTGTCTGCTTCACTTCAACAGCATCTTTGGGTATGATAGATGAAGTATATACTAGATTACACACATCTATGCCAGCTGACTGTAAAGCATTGTCAAAAGCATTCAGTGCAGATATTGTGCTTAAACCCTCACCGCTCGTTACGAAATATAATTTTGGGAGGAATACCTCAAGAGCAGACGCAACGGAGCTCATCTTACACTCTTCCTTTGAGCGGCTATTTCACAGCACTAAAATTTAAACTTTTAAAGAGATTATCTATATGCACAGTTAGTTTATTGTCAAGTAAATTTATATGGATTATCGGAAAATCATTAGATGATTAGTGACGTAAGTACATTAGGATTCACTTTTGGTAGGTAAGGGAGTATGTCATTTGATATTACAGTGATTGCTGAGATACTAGATAATGTTCGCAAAGCAACGGGTAAAAAGATTATCTTAACGCCAAAAGATTCACTACCGTTACCAGCAAGTTTAGTTGAGGAGCGTTCAAGTAAGCAGATAAGAGTTGAGTATTCCCCTTCACGATGCAGCACAGGTGATTTGGCTTTTGAACTTCTCCGAAGCTCTTTCCTCAATCAAGAATCCATGAAACAGTTGATAATTTACCCCAACGAAAATGCCTCGAAAGATAATAAAAAAGCTGCCTCTTGGATAAACCTGCTCTTATCTTTAAACTGGGCCTTGAGAGAACTTCAGCAAAAGGGCTTAACCGCTTCTAGCTTACTTGATCAATTAAAAGTAAATATTGCTTATCTCCAAGATGGAGATGAAGCATATGATCACATTCACAATCAGCATTATCATAAAGTATATGCAGCGATTATGTATACAATCTACATGCTAACGAAGAATATGCTCCATGATGACGTTAGATCCACCTTTGAAGACTTCTACAAAAAGTATGATCCTGAAAGTAGAAAAATTGGATTAGAAGTGGCTACCCTATTACAAAGTAAACAAGATGAAACAAATGCTATAGGGGGGAAAAAGACGTTGAACCGCCTATTGAGTATGTTCAAGTTATCGAATCTTATCGCTCATAAATAATCTACAAAAGTCTTAGGTAACCATGTGTTTTAATATTACTAATGTATGATTACACTAGAAATATGAAACAAGATAAACCAGTATCTCAAGCAGATAATTTAGAGCAAGAACTTCAATCATTTCTACGTAGAGAAGACACGATAATTCTAATAGGATTAGGGAATGAATTTAGATCCGATGATGGCGCAGGCATCGCAGCTATACGTCACTTACAAAAGATACAATTAGGTGAGAATACAAAACTTATGTTAATAGAGGCGGGGAGAAATCTTGTTACTTACCTCTTTGAAATTGGTGAGGCTAAACCTTCAAAACTCGTGTTTATCGATGCTGCTGATATAGGGAGGCAAGGAGGAGCCGTAAAGATATTTTATAAGAAACAACTCGTGGAGCGTACGTTCTCTACGCATGAAAACAACCTAGACTTGGCACTCGCCTATCTTGAAGCAATCGCTCCAGATTGTCAAGCAGTATTTCTGGGTATTCAATATACTTCACTTGAAATGAGTGAAAGCCTTTCATTGACAAAAGAAGTTGAAAAAGGAGTTGAACGAGTATTCACTGCTATTAAACGCGTCGTTGAAGCATTTAACAAGTAATATGTTTAAATGAATTTTACATTTAAGTAGTGTGTAGAGCACGAGATGCAGGGATCATAGGCTCGTACAAGCATTTCAAGCGATGACTCAATCTCGTTCTGAGATTTATCAAGAAGTTTCGGTACCATTACTTCCATATCTTTTTGTATATTGCGATGATTCTGGTTAGTTGGAATAATACAATTCGCTTTCAAGCAGACTCCATCTTTATCGAGCGTGTAATCATGGAAGAGAATACCTCGAGGAACCTCAACAGCTGCTATACCCCTTCCTTCCTTTACTTGGATTGCTGGAGTTTTCTCATTTTTCAATTCTTTAAGTAAGATTTCAATTAGACGTATCGAATCTTCAACGGAGTGGGCATACTCGATAAGTTGAGCAACATTATTCATAAACGGATTATAGTTTATAGGTTTTAAATTGAATTCCTTTGCAATCTCTTTTGCTATAGGGCTAAGCTTATTATAGTTAAGATTGAACCGAGCAAGCGCCCCAACCATATAGCTTGCTACCATAAACGATTCATGGACATGTTTGGCATGCTTTGCAGTAGAATGGGGGACCACAAATTCATTAGTGAGTGAATAATAATCACTGACTGGATGTTGTCCGGTATCAGTTGAACCGATGAAGCCATCATACAAAGCGTATTCTTGATCGGAGGTTAATCCAACGTATTCAGTTTTCCTTGTAAAGTCAGGTAACGCAGCAGCATTGGTTTTTATTATTTCAGCAACTTCTTTCACTGTTGGAATAGCTTCAACCAATTGAGTCCTTAAATTGATTAACTCATTCTTTGTGGGGATCCGAGTAAATCCTCCAACAATTAAACCAATTGGATGCGTGGTACGTCCACATACTAGGTCAGACATCATATTCGCAAGTCTATGCAACTTTACAATTTTGAGGACAGCATCTTTATGTGTTTTCAGTATAGGAAAGACACTCTTTACTTTAAAGAGGTCAGGTGCAACAAGATACCCTACATGTAGGATATGACTTTGCATATTTTCTCCATGAAGAGCTAGTCTCCTAAGAAACGCTGTTTGATCTGATATCTCAACTGATAATGCTGCTTCAACAGCCTTCAATGAAACTAGGGTATGGCCTATCGAACATATACCACAGATTCGAGAGACAATATGAGGAAGCATCGAATAATCTTTTCCTCGAACAAAAGCCTCAAAGAATCGAGGTGCCTCGGGTATCTGCCATTCTATCTTCTCTATTGCACCATTCTTAGAGTTAACAACGATATTTCCATGGCCTTCAACCCGTGTGATATGATGTATATTCACATTGATTTTCTGACTCATTAATATCCCTCCTTACGATAATTGAACATGTTAAACCGCTCCATCATCTCTTTCAAAGTAACACCATATTTCTTTAGAACATCTTTCGCAGAATCCATATTAGGGTTCTCTAAATAACCTCGACAGCCTTCGCAGCCGTGGCCGAAGTTAGGACACGCTGAATTACATCCAGCTCGTGTTACAGGGCCGATGCAGAATCTCCCCAGTTCAAAGACGCAGATATTCTCATTCTTCTTACATTCCACGCAGACAGGATAATTTGGAAGCTTAGGTTTCTTACCGGCGACAAGATCAGTAATGACCTGAACAAACTCATCTCTATCGATTGGACACCCGGGAATATAGACGTCAACTTTTATCACCTCATCAAGTGCCTTAGTGTTATATGCATCAAAGTAGGGATTATCCTCAATATCAGCATCTCCATACACTGCCTTCTTAACATCATCAATTGCCCATTCATTAGCCATCTTCTGAACACATCCAATATGAGCGCAAGCACCCAACGCTACAACAATATTCGCTTTAGATCGGATATCTTTAAGTCGCAGTTCATCCATCGGCCTCTGTATAGAAC
>CAZAXO010000131.1:0-6620 GCA_964489085.1 uncultured Candidatus Bathyarchaeia archaeon | reverse complement strand
ATCAAGATCTTGCTTCAGGATATAGCATAATGGGTGTTCCAACTCTTAAATTCCTCTGCGCTGGAAAACCAGTAGCTGAATTAATTGGATTCAAATCGGAAAAAGAATTGAGACAAGCTTTCGATGAAGCATTAGCTAAATTTCCAGAATGCGAAGAGAAAAAGTCGCCCCTCTATATCTAATAACACTCACTTTTTGAATTTTTCTCCAATTAACTATCATAAAAAAGATTTTTTACGAATAATGTGTGCTGTACTCATTAATCACGTCTACTTGGTTAACGTAGGATAGGTTTCTGCTCCGTGAGTGATGATATTAATTTTTGATTTTTCTCCGTATTGTTTCGATAGAGTGTTTAGTGCTTCATCGGGTAATTTAAATTTTTGAAATCCTATTTTTTCAGCGTCTTGATCGGAGATTCCCTTGGATATAATACATATCTTATGGCGATCTCTCACATAGGTTACACTTAATGCGATTCCTAACGCGATAAGATCTTCCACAGCTCCTTTTTTATAGATTGTTTTAAGTTCCTCATGTGTCTGGTGGAGATAGTCACTCCAGAGGGGATGCATCACAGCAAGTCCTTCGGGACATGGGGTAAGGAGTATAATGCCTCCTCCTTTTTTCGTAGCTAAATCTGATGCAGAAAGTCCCTTTGCTCCTTGCCAGAACTCGATATTTGCTGGATAACTACTGCAAATAGTAATATCTGCGAGCTCTGATAAAGGAACGCTGTAAATACGTTTTGCTAATTGTACTCCTTGCTGATGGGCTTTTACGAAGTGTCCAGCAAACACTTGGATAACCTCTCTTTTTAAAGTAAGGACTGTATTCACAAGAAGGTGTATACCTACTTTGTCAGCAAATGCATTAATTATTTTTCTTGTAGGGCTCTCCTCCATTCCAAGGCAATTAGGCGTCGTCATTCCTGAATGAACATGCATTCTTCCTACTGTTTCTTCCCCCGCTAAACCTGGAAGTAGAATTTTTGCTCCTGCACCCCATCCAGCATTGAAATGAGGCACAATATTACCTGTTGTTATTCTAATGTCTGCTTTCAGGTATTCCTTATTGATCCATACTGGTATATCATTTGCGATCATTCCACAATATTCAAGTTGGGAAGAATCATTGAAGACATGGTTCACCACTTCATATTCCTCAAGTATCTCAGCACCATATTTTTCTTTCATCTCATCTATCGTCATAGGTCGATGAGTTCCAAGTGCTGTAATAATTTTGATATCGCTCTTTTTTGCTCCCGCTATCTCAAGTTGCTTCAAAATTGGTGGAAGAAGGATATGGGTAGGTGTCTCTCGTGTGATATCATCAACTGCTATCGCTATAACTTTTCCTCGTGGAGATAACTCCTCTATTGTAGGCCCATCAATAGGGTTTTTAAGTGCTTTCTCTACTTCGAATTGTTGATCTGGTGCAGGATCAGTTTCTGAGGGAGTTACGATCTGAATTATTCGGTCATCATCTATGTCACATTCGACTTGCTTCTTTCCATAAGGGAGGTAGATCTGCATTTTCTTCTCACTCTTCAAGAAAACTATTAAATGACTCTTCGTTTGGGGGAGAGCTTGGCTCTTGTTCTTTTATTTCAGTTTGAGGTTCGCGTTCAGGTAGTTTTGAATACGTTCCATCGCTTGCATGGTAGACTGCTAATCGTCCTGTTGTTGTCCACGCCTCTCCTTCTAAATGTCGAAGTTGGATAGTTAACACTTCTGCTGCTGCATCTTTTTTACCTGACCACACCGCTAACGTAAGATAATCACCATTTGGAAGTCGATTAGAAAATCGAGCTTTCGGATACACCACTTTCTCTCACATCATAACCTATAATAATATTATCACATAAAAATATTCGTTACTAAACAAGCTTTCTATTAGATAACTCAATGTATCTTTCACGCATAACCTAAAGTTACAAATTTCTTACATATCTCTAACTATATTCTCTTCTAGAAGATAATCATTTATTTCTTCAATGTTTAAGTGATGATAATTGAGTCACCAATCAAGTCCAAAATCTGATAATTGCATTATAGAAGATGAACTTCAAGCAGCTCTACCTGAATGTCTTCTCTCAACTTATAATCAACTATCAAATGCTATTCGCCATCAACTGGTAGAAGAATACAAGCAAGATCCAGCATCTCTTAAGAAGATTATCGAAGATATCTCACTTATCTCTAATAGAGCCTGGAAAATAATATCCAAACCAAGATTACAGCAAAATCATGATAATACTGACATTCACTCAACAAAAAAAGATTCAGAGTATCATTCAATTCTACCCTATTTAGTTGGATATAAAACAAGCAGATCAAATGAATCAAATAAAATCTTTGATGCTATAAAAAAAAGGTTAACAACCGTAGATACTGAGCTATATAAAGTTCTAGAGAATGCTCGTGAGAAATCTGAGGAAAGTCAGTATATTATAATCATCTGTGAATGGAAAACAGGTAAAGTAGTGTCAGCTCTTCCTTTATCACAAGTTAACTAATCAACTTAATTAAGACCTAAAAGAAAGACTACTCTTGACTTCCGAAAATATTTTATTGATTCTCAGAGCATACTTTTTAAAAAGGTTTATCACAGATCACTAATTCATCTAGTGAAAATAGTTTTATGGAGAAGCTTACTCGTTGCTTTTGTAAGGGAGCGATCATGATCATCGTGAGACGTGAAAGACCTGAAGATATTTCTTCTGTTCGCATCATTAATAAACAGGTATTTGGTAAGCCGGTTGAGGTGGATATTGTTGATAAACTACGTCAGACTTGCCTTAAGGTTTTATCGCTTGTTGCGGAGCATGAGGGACGTATTGTAGGGCATATAATCTTCTCTCCAGCACAGGTCAAGAGAGGGAAAAGAGTAATCAAAGGCATGGGGTTGGTGCCTATGACTGTTCTACTAGAACGCCAACGTGAGGGGATAGGATCACAGTTAATTACATATGGATTGAAGATCTTACAAGATCAGCACTGCCCATTTGTGATTGTATTGGGAAATCCCGATTATTATCCACGGTTTGGTTTTAAGCCTACTTCTAAGTATGGTCTGAAAAGTCAATGGCCTAATATTCCAGATGAAGCCTTTATGGTTCTTATATTTTATAAGACGAAGATGGCAGGAGTTTCGGGGATTGTTCGATATCGAAATGAATTCAATGAAGCTAGTTAGCTATTTGAATAAGTAGATTTTAGTGTTGTTGTATGATTGAGGTTATTCTTCATAAGTTAGGTCGGAAGGGTATGGAGGGACGAGTTGTCAAATGGCTTAAACAAGAGGGAAGTATCGTTGAAAAAGGAGAGCCTATTGTTGAAGTTGAAACTGAGAAAACTATTCACACAATTGCAGCGAAAGGATCAGGTACCCTTCAGGAGCTTGTTCCTGTTGGAAGGGTTATTCCTATAAGAGGGGTCTTCGCGATAATTACTGAGAAATGTGAATACTCAGAAGCGATTCCTTAAATTCTTAAAAGCTAAATTTAATTCTATCTAGCTATACGAATTAGATTATGGATTGATATCATAATTATTACTCATCTAGTCATTTACTGTTTTGCTGATAAATTTACAACATATACTGAACTAATTAAAAGACGAAAAATTAATTAGAGCAATAAGTATACTCTTATATTGAAGCTAGCTAGTCAATGGATTGATTTATCTAATATTGTTTGAAGAAGGGGTAGATTTTGACCATATGCAGCAAATGTAGAAAGTTAGAGTTTATTCCTTTTAAATGCTCCTACTGCAGCAAACTATTCTGTGCAGAACATCGGCTGCCTGAAACCCATGACTGTCCACTCCTACGTTCTGTAAAACCAATACCTAAATCTTAAGAAACATTGAAACTCGATTCAAAAGTGAGAAAAGATTAAGTACCTCGTTTAATTTTATTCCTGTTTAAGGATAATAATTATTATTCTAAGTATTTTAAATTTATGAATTCAATTTATTAGCTATCGGTAATTTCATTAACTCACACTAAACTTTTTTGTAAATAGTCAACTTCCACTTTAATTGTTTCGTCTATAATCCATGTGAAAAATTTTTCTATAAATTTTGGATCTAGTTCATATCTCGAAGCTACCTTTCTCGCCCTTTTTAACACTTTTTTCTCTCTTTGAGGGTGTCTTAATTCTTTTACAAGCTTTTCTTTATCGCTAATTACATCTTTAATAGAAGGGTTAGATTGCAATTTTGATTCTGCCACGAATCTACCAAGATTTATTCTTTCGTTTACAAGTGAAATTAAATCGGCATCGCAATATACTGTTTCTCCATATGTTGATTTGTCATCACCTTCAGGACAGAGTTCTTTTAGTACGGATTTGTAAAAATTAATTTTATCGGTTTTTAAATCGATTTGGGTTTTCGAAATTGGTGATGTTGGTATCTCTCTTTTCACATGCGTAATTTGTGAAGGGCTAATAATTAAAGGACTCTGATCTGGAAAATTAAATCTCCCCAGTTTTTTCATGATATTTCTCTAATTTCTCTAAAGCATATTCAAAAAAAGATAACCCACTTCTACCTTCGATTGGAATAGCATCAGAAATATAGACAGTTTCATTGAGTCTGTATCTGGACCTATCTTTAAGTCTATTAACTATTCTTTCAGTCATTTGATCTAATTTTACTCTTAAATCTGATATTTGTAGACCCATTCCTTATCAAATTAATAAAAGATTAAACTAAAATTTATGTCTAATCACTTGGAACCAAAAAGAAAACATATTTGCTACTTTTTTATAAAATCCGTTTTATTCTAAAATTGACGAATAGCTAGCTAACTGTAGTCATGAGTCGGGGACGTAACCTGAAATTCTATTTCAGTTCCATAACGCACTAGTTTTAAAGATGCTTTTTTAATTCATTTACGAGTTGATCCACTTCTTCTTTAGTATTATAGTAGTGAGGAGATATTCTAATACCATCCAAATAATGAAAACCTCCTGATATCCAAAAGCCTTTCGATCTCATTTTGCTAACTACCTCTGGAGCATCCTTGAAGTGAAAAGTCAAGATACTTGATCGAGATTCTGAATCTAAAGGTGAAATAAACTTAATCCCTAAGTCATTTAATTTTTCTATTAAATAATCAGTAAGAATCTGTAAACGTTTCTCTATTTTGTCAATACCTATATTGAGAAGAAAATCGATGGCTGCTCTCGAAGCTTCAAATCCTAAGATACAAGAGGATCCTGTTTCGAATCTGCTCGCTGATGAATGAAGACCACTTATCCAACCATGAGTGGCCTTTAAATATGAATCATAATAGGGACCATTCGCCCATCCAAATAAGCTAGGTTCGAGTTGATAAATTAAATCATTTCTAATATAAAGAAAGCCGGTTCCCTTTATCCCTATCAGCCACTTATACGTTCCTGAAGATAGAAAGTCTATATTTAGCGCATTGACATCTACATCTCTAGCTCCAACGGATTGAAAAGCATCAACTAGGATGTAGCCTCCATGATCATGAACGATATTAGCTATAGTTTTAATATCATTTCTTGCCCCCTGACTGTATTCCACATGACATAGAAATACTAATTGAGTGTTCTCATCTACTTGAGTCTCCACATCGTCAACAGATAGCTTACCATTCTTTTGACGAACAAATCGTGCTTCTACTCCTATATTACTTAAAATTCGTGGTAGGAGAGTTGGATGTTCAAGTACAGGGTCAGCTAATACGACGTTTTTTCCTGTACTAATATTTAAACTGTGTACAATTGTATTTAATCCAATATTGGTATTTGGAACAAGCGCAATATTTTCAGGAGTTGAATGTATAAGTTTACTAAATGATTCTTTTACAGCGAGGGTATAGCCTTGACCTGGTCCTTCTCCTCCATACGGTACTAGAGACATAAAATCAGGAGACATTGCCTCCCAATTCTCGATATGAGTAAGAATTGCAGTTTTTACGTATAAAGGACAAGGGGAAATAGCAGCGTGATTCATATAAATAACCTTGTTAACTATTGGATAATTTTTCCTAATTTTTTCAATATCTATTTCGTTCAATTCATCTCACCACTTATCAATTAATATATTATTTATTGAATCAATGAAACTATTTTTTAGGAGAAATAATATATGTTAAGTGATTTATTTAAAAGTATATTGTGTCGAATTGAATTGGCCAGTAAGTTCTTTAATATCATCCCTTACTTTCTCAGGTTTTTCATGATCGATTAGTACTCTCTTTAGTAACGATGCAATATCTTTCATCTCTTTTTCACCCATTCCAAGTCTTGTGATTTCTAGTGTTCCTACTCTCACAGCTGTCCTTTTGTAATTGTTTTTAGGATTGAAAGTGTTGCTCGTGAAAATATTGGCTTTCTCAAGCAGTTCAGCCGCGCGACCACGATACTCTGCTGCATTAAAAAGAAGTGTATGTGACTCTGTATAGTCTTTAGACGAATAAAGAACCTCGACACCTAACCTATCAAGACTTTTTCCAAGAGCTTTAGCATTCATAATCACCTTAGTCGCATAACTTTCCCCAAAAGATTGTAATTCTGCTAAGGTTACACCTATCGCTGGGATCCTATTTGCATGATGATTTGTCAACAATGTAGGATCTGA
>CAZAXO010000130.1:0-6626 GCA_964489085.1 uncultured Candidatus Bathyarchaeia archaeon | reverse complement strand
CAACGGTTACTCCTGAAGGAGGATTGGTGCCGATGATCTGCGCATTCACCGCCGCTGAGGCAGGAGTAGTAGATAAAAAAACTGATAAAAGGAGTATAAGAATAAAGAATAACACTTTATTTGTTAGCATAATATGTTTCATCCACCTTTTCCTTCTTTTCCTACTTTACTTAGATTCATTTTTTTATATATTACTTTATTTCTTGTTGTGTTCCGCATTTTGTGCAGAATTCAGATCCCCATGGGATCTCACGTCCACATTCGATACAATAGGTTCTCGGTTTACTTGGTTGTCTGCGTCTTCGCCGTATCAGCCACGTTACCCCCGCAACGATTGCAGCGATGATAGCAATCAAGTAAAAGAGTGGTAGATAGTATGAAAACGTTGATTCCTGTCTCTTCTTTTCCTCGGCTGATGCCTCACCAATTTTCTCTTTCACAACAAGAATTAAATTGACTTTGTGAGGTTTAGTTCCTGAGCCACTCACTGTAAATGTGTAGACACCTGGTTTCACCGTCTCACTAATAGTGAGATAGAGGATGGATTGAAAAGTTGGTTTCTCAGCTTGTGGCTTAAGTTCACTGGTTACTCCTTTTGGCAAGTCTGAGATGTGAAGGTTAACATATTGACTGTAGCCCGTTTCTGATGATGCAGTTACGGTATACTCAACAGTCTCTCCTGGTAGTGCTGTTATGGATCGTGGGGTTCCCTGTAATTGGTAATCTTCCCCTTTCTCTATGATGACTGTCACGGTTTTGTAGCGTTCCTCTCCATCACCTAATCCTTTAATGGTGATGGGATAGGTTCCTGATTGCATTGACGCAGTTCTTGTTAACGTAAGTTTTGCTGAATACGAGGGATTTCCCGAGGTGGGTTCGATACTATAGGAGATGGAGGGAGGAAGATCATCAATCTCTAGTTGGACAGGGAGTGGAGGTCCGGATACATGCTCCACGTTGATTGTGTAGGTGATTGTGCTGGCGAGGATCTGCTCGGTTGGTGATGCGGTAACGTAGAAGTCAAATGTCTCTTCAGGTGTTTCATCGTCAGGTGGTGGTTCCCATGATGGTGGAAGTGGAGGAATCGATGCTACTTCAAACGTCAGTTCTCGAATATTGTTGGCACGGTTCTCATCGTCATAGATATAGTCTGGGTCAACTTCACATGAGATGGTGTGAACTCCTAGTGCGGGAGTCCATGGTGGAGAAGGAACGTTGAGGAAGTCTCCTCCCTCATAGATCTGCCAATCTCGATACATCTCAACCTCATCAAGTGAATAGAGTACTTCAACTTGTTGAGGAAGTGGATCATCTGTTCTTACATGAATGATTGTATTAAATGTTATGTCGGTTCCTATGAAGGGATCGACAGGTGTCGTCGTTAAAGCGGTGATAGACCAATCTGAGATTCCTCCGATAGCAGCTTCTTCAGCTCCTACCACATTTACGATAAAGATCTGTTCATACCCTTCCTCGGTAAATTCCTCACGTAACATTGCAGTTGCTCTTAAAATCCAAGGTCCATTTCGTGGGGGAGTATAATTGATCTCACATGATAGAGTCCCAGAATCATCTCCCTCAACTTCAACCTCAAAGGGGGTCCATCCAATAATGTCAACTATCCCGTCCCAATCATAAATACGGAGGTAAATATACATACCAGGGTCGATGTTCCATTCTAGATCAACATCTACCCTAAACGATTCACCGTAGATAACATCTCTGGGAGGCTCTTCACCATTTACTCTGACTCCAACTATACGGCAATAATAATCTTCTCGAGGACGGTCACTCACATCTGCAATAAAACGAACTTCATCTACTAATAGATCAGATATTCGAAGCTTTGCTATAAAATTATATCTTCCTTCTGTACTAGGTGCTGTGAGAGTAAACGTTTCAGAGAACGGTCCTCGATCTTCTCCTTCAGGAATTGGAATCATTCGTTCTCCCCCTCCTTCAACTGCGGTTCCATCATCATAGACTATTTCAAGGGTGAGGCCACCTGATGTACCTTCTGGAAAAATATATAATCCCCAAACCAATACCTCAAATCGCTCCTCTGGATCAACATAGCGACTAGATGTTCGTACATCATGAATAGTTGCCCACGCTTCTTCATGATCCAAGACTTGGATGGTGAAACTTTCTGAATCTCTTGCACCAGATTCTTCCAGTACTTCGAAATCCCACTCCCAATCGCCTGTCCAATCTAAAGGTGCTCTTGCTCCTAATCCCTCACCTAAAATTAAGAATCCACTTCCATCCATTGACATGGTCCAATACTCAAACCAACCTTCATCACCGTAAGGTATGACTTCGGGAAAATAGAGTTGCAAAGAGTTTTTTAATAAAACATGGACAATTGTTTCTTCAGTGAATGAGTACTCTATTCTAAGATGTATAACTAGTAGTTCACCATTATATACATAGTCTCTCTCAACATATTCCTCTCCTTCTAACACCATGGTGGTTCTACTGAGAATATTGATGTAGGGTTCCTCGTCAGGTCTTATTATAGTGACTGTAAAAGGCATGGCGCTTGCAAAGAGTGGAAGTCTTGCCGTTAATTCCCAGGTGTATTCTCCATCTATATATTCATCTTCGCTTGGAGTATAAGCTTCTATGGGAATTCCAGCAGACCATGTTCCTGTGTGTTCACTGCCTCCTTCAAGGTCAACGCTAAAAGACTCTGTTCCATGTGCTCCATGCTCCGATGCGATATTCGCTTCTATTTCCATTGAGATGTCCGTCTCATAGGATCCGCGGATAATAACATTAATGGTATCCCCTGGTCGTACTATGTTGGGCGCTTCTACTTCATCAATTGAAGCTGTCTGAGCATTAACCGTTTGAATATTAAATCCAACAAATAAAGAGCTTAAAAGAAGGAGAATAAGAACAACTCTTCTAACAGTTCGTTGATGATTGAAATAAGATGGAAATGATGATTCACTAAAATTCAAGGATCACACACAATATACAGTCTGCTCTTTTATTATAAAATTTTATCAGGTAAGCTTGCAATTAACCTATCATCCTCTTTTCTACTGCCTTCACCAAACCGTATGCACCTGTCATCATGACATCTCCACTTGGATTTGCATAATGAACCTTTAGCTTCGACCCACTGATCATCTTACGGTTTGGTCCTGTCACTAAAATCGGTCCCTCAATATCTTTAGTAGTAACCAGATAAAAAACGCCGTGCCCTCCATCACCTGTAACATCATTATCCGTAAGTGATCCTAACTTGAACTTTTCAAGAGATCTCTCAAGTTTTTTAGGGGAAAGAAGGGATGTATGATGCTCCATCAACCCGATAATCCTATCTTCATTAATTAACGCTGCGGTGACATGCGAGTTTCCAATATTAACAGCAGTTATAGTTCTTGATGATGATTCTGGTATATCATGAAGACAACCTGCAATAGCAGCAATAGTACTATCCATCACGAAAATCCTTGAGTTGGGTATACTCTCCTTTACTGACCTTACAGCCGACTTCATACGAATATAGTATTCGGGGATGTTCTCGTCTGAAAATAACACATTTTGGATACTGGAATTTTGAGTGAAATGCTCCTTGAATTTAATCAATCTAAACTTATTTTGACTTATCGTCTCTGTTGGGACTCCATGATCTTGAACAGAAATTGCAATTGCCTCGATGTCGTCTAGAGATTCTCCCACAGAAGAGAAGAACATTCTTAAAGGTTCAATATCCACTTCATTGAATGAAAAGAATTTACCATGAAAACTTTCTGGAGGATTTTCCGTAATTGTAATGCCTAACGATTTCACTCTATCGAGGCGATTATACAAGGTGAAGGCTGCTGCTTCACTCATGAACACGTTATATCCTTTTGTGATAAGCTTTTTCAGTTTTGCTGTTAAATCACCTCCGCCTATAGTGAATCCATCGATGAACAGGTCATCTTCTATTCGGTTGATATTCTTAGCGTAGAGAAGCGTGGGACTTGGAAGAACTAATTTAATACAGTTTTCAATATTTTTCTCTGAATCATAGAGGAGCACATCTTTTGTTCCAGCACCTATATCAATTCCCAAGATCTTCAAACGACGACACTTCCTCAGTTGAGATTTAACAAGGTCATGCGATACTATTAACCTCGCTAGTTATAATCTAGTTAAGAATTATACGATTCACTAAACCATAAGCTAACTAAAGATGAGTTTAAAGTAAGGATTTGATTAAGCCTCCATCAACTTGCATGACGGTTCCGGTTATATAACTGGCTTTCTCAGATGATAGGAATACTACGATATGAGCGATTTCTTCTGGCTGTGCTAGACGTTTCAGTGCTATTCCGTCACTCCACTCCTCTATTACATCTTTACAGGTTTTTCTAGTCTTTTCTGCTGTGGACCTCGCTAATTGGTTTACTCTTCTTGTATGGGTCCAGCCTGGACATACAGCGTTTACGAGGATATCGTATTCAGCAAGTTCATTTGATAAGGTCTTCGTTAAACCTAGGACTCCAGCTCTGATAGTGTTCGATACTCCTAATCTTTCAGTAGGTTGTTTCGCCGCGAATGAGGTCATGTTAATGATTCTACCCCATTTACCTTTTCTCATGTGAGGTACGACTTCCTTGCAACAATGTATTACACTCATTAGTAGGGAATTTACTGAGCTACGCCACTCTTGCTCAGACGTTTCTAAGAACAGTGATGGATGAGGTCCACCTACATTATTTACTAGAATATCAATGCGTTCAAATTTCTGCACAGTTTCTTCTATTAGCAATTTGATATCCTGTTTTTTTTCAAGGTCTCCTTGAATCGGTAAGACTTGACTTCCTGTAGAGTATTCAATCTCTTTAGCAGTTTCAATTAATTCATCCTCATTTCTAGCACAGATGGTTACTTTCGTCCCTTCCTTAGCCATACCATTTGCGATAGCTTTTCCAATACCACGGCTTGATCCTGTTACTATAGCAACACGATTTTTAAGCCCTAAATCCATATACGTACCTCCATACCATAGTAGATTCTATTCTTTTTTTATAAACTCCATTAAATGGATACTTAAAAAATCATGAGATGATAGATAGTAATACGTGGAACCTCGATTCTTAAACTTCCCCATTCGAGGAGTTTGTTAAAAGGAAAATTTTATTAACACTGTTATATATTCTATAGTGAAAACAGTTATCTATCTAACTGGTTAATGGAGTTGATTTTATGAAATACAAACTCGTATCTATAATAGTTGTAGTCCTTGTTATTAGCCTCATTATTTACAGTCTTCATTTAACAAGATCTCCAAAGAATGAGACATTCTATACATCGCAATCCACTTCTATGCTTACAGTAGAGGAGACAGCTCCTCTTTTTATTCAAGTTGGTTCAAAAAATATTCCTAAAGCGGCACTCGACTT
Source organism: uncultured Candidatus Bathyarchaeia archaeon (assembly GCA_964489085.1). Lineage (GTDB taxonomy): Archaea > Thermoproteota > Bathyarchaeia > 40CM-2-53-6 > DTGE01 > CAZAXO01. Next base: position 1,221 of record CAZAXO010000130.1, on the reverse strand, counting down.
GTTTTACGAATATAATCTAGATATCCAACTTACTTCACACGAAGATGATCAGGTAACTCCTCTTGAAGACTTCTTTATTATGGGAAGTAGGATTCCTGATAATACTGTACACTTAGCGAGCAATCCTCTAGATTACTATCTAACCATAAAGGGAGAAGTTGAGCATTCAATCTCTATCAATTATGAGGAACTTCTTACACAATTTCAAATGCAGCATATTGTAACAGAGCTTTATTGCCTTCCTGATCTTAAAGGGATCGGTAAGTTCTCCGGTCCCTCCCTCTACGATATAATATCATCTGCTAATCCAAAGCATGAAAATTTGAAAGCTGTCTTTATTGCGGGTGATGGTTACGAGGAAGGATGGCGAAATGAGTTTCCCCTTACAAAGATACGCGATCATGAAAATGACTTCCTCGTCGCTGTTGCAATGAATGGTTACCCCCTCGCAGTAGAGCATGGATATCCTGCTAGACTAGCATTAACCTCTGAGCAAGGATCATTATGGGTGAAATGGTTGGAAACTATTCTTATAGTCCCTCAAGATGCTGGGAGGGGAGATTACACCTCAACCGCTACCTCTTATCATGTCTCTATATCCTCCACTATTATCGCACTACCACAAATTGTTCCCTCTGAAGTAGAAGAAATACCTAGTTCACTAAATGTTTTAAGGAGTAGAGAAATGTATTTTATTTAATAGCTAGTATAAAAAGAGTTATTCAGTTGTCAATCTAGCTTAAGTTGAAATACATGAAAGATAAAGACAAACTTAGCCATGATATTCATGTACTAACCCGATTCATCAAAATCTACTGTGATAACAAGCATACAACAAGAGAAAAAAGTTTTAGGATGTCTTTGGATAAGGAAGTAAATGAGCGTAGCAGTGATGACTTTCTTTGTTGCGAGTGCTATGACCTCCTCCGTTACTCTCTTAAAAAAAGAAAACAATGTCCTTTAATTCCGAAACCTACCTGTAAGAGATGTAAGATCCACTGTTACTCCACTGAATATAGAAGCAAAATTAGAAAAGTTATGAGGTTTTCGGGGATTTATCTGCTGAGACACGGTAGATTTGACCTTCTCCTTCACTTTCTCTTCTAGATTAGACTCGTCGACAACTACACCATTCTGCTAAAATAATAATATATAAAGAGAATCATATTCTGAAATGGGAGAACTACTAAATGACTGATGCTCCATTTATCAGTACCATAA
>CAZAXO010000129.1:0-6653 GCA_964489085.1 uncultured Candidatus Bathyarchaeia archaeon | reverse complement strand
TGATGTGGCGTTTGCTTAAAACAATGCGGTCTCGTTCAACCCAATAAGGATTGTCTACATCTATCCTCATTATATGAAAGAAGAGAGCGGAGAGAAGCTCTGCAGATGAGAGGGCCCCTCCTTAATGGCCGCCAGTTGAATGGTCAAGAACATCGATAACATCTCTCCGTATCTGCCAAGCTCTCTTCTCAAGATCTTTTAATATTTCATTCGACATTTCTATCTCTCTCAATAGTATATACGTTTCTTTGTTGTATTAATAGAGAAGATTAAATATAATTGTTTGTTTACTTATCGATTCTGTTTGTAGCTAGACTGGGGATAAAGATCATGAAGATTATCGGATTTAATGGTAGTGGGCGACGAGATGGGAATGTGGTTATTCTTATAAACTATATCTTTGAGGAATTAGAGAAAGAAGGGATTTAAACAGAGCTTTATCAACTTGCTGGTAAGAAGATTCAGAGGTGTAGAGCTTGTTATCAGTGTTTTAAGAATAAGGATAAATCCTGTTCGATGAAGAATGATATTCTGAATGACTGTATTGGAAAGATTTTAGATACGGAAGGGATTATTCTGGGATCTCCCAACTTATTTCTCCAATATTACTGTTGAAGTGAAGGCGTTAATTGATCGTGATGGTCTTGTGTCGAGATCTAATGGGGATATATTTAAACGTAAGGTTGGTGTTGCCGTCGTTGCTGTTCGACGAGTAGGGAGTATCTTCGTCTTTAATTCAATTAATCATTTCTTCTTGACTGGAAATATGATTGTTCCAGGATCTAATTATTGGAATGTAGGTTTTGGACGTAATATAGGTGAAGTAGAGAATGATGAAGATGGTATCCAGACGATGAAAACATTAGGGAAAAACATGGCTTGACTGCTAAAGAAGTTAAATGAGCAGTCTTTACAAGTATAAAACAGCTGTATTTTACTAGCTATAATAGTGGTATCTTGGCTCAGTATACTTTGATTGCTGCTTGCCCATCTACGGGACATTTGTGTTCACAGATTCCACATCCGATACACAAATTGGGGATTACTCTCGGTCGAAGTATCAATGTGACATCATCGCTGCCATCGGTTAGTTCTGCTTCTTCGAGTCGAATCGCTTTTTGGGGTATCGGACACATCTCCTCGCATACGATGCAATGACGCCCTTCAGCCCAGGATAAGCATCGAAGGGTATCTATACGCGCAATGCCAATTACAGTGTTCTGCTTCTCATTTAAAGGAAGGTTTGGAATAGCCTTTGTTGGACAGACTTGTCCACATGAGTTACATGAATAGTCACAATAGCTTAGACGGGTTTCTAAAAGTGGAGCCCAGACTCCCTTCCATTGAGTAGGTGAAGAGCTGGGCTGCAGTACTCCGGTAGGACAGACGTTTATACAGGCACCACAGCGTATACATTGACGTAATAACTGTTCTTCACTGGTACCGGGGGGCCTGATAAATCGTTGCGGTGGTCTTACGTTAGATATGAGTGTTAAGAGTACTGCTCCGATTACTCCGAGAGTTAATGAGGTTAATAGTTTGCGTCGCTGCGGATCATAATTAGATTTTGTTTCAGATGCTGATAGATTCTTAAAGGTAATAGCGTGTGAAGGGCAGACCTGTTTGCAGTCAAGGCACATCGTGCATTCACTGGAGCTGGAGAGAAACTTGTTTTCAGTATCAATTGCTTTTGTGGGACAGATTTCGGAGCAACGTTGACACTTGGTGCATGAAGTTTGATTTACCTTCCTGGTTATTATAGCTATTCTGGATATAAGTCCTAGAAGCGCACCTAAGGGACATATATAGGTACACCAAAAGCGACGTGTAACGGTATTCAATGTTAGAACTACACCTAGGGAGATAATCAGTAGTGTATTCGGTCGAAAAAATGATTGTCCAGGTAATATTGAAGGGAGTATATGTTGATCGAACCATTCTACTCCTCGTTGGAGAACTTCAATTTGATAGAGCCCTACTTCAACGGTTTTCACTACTGATCGTAGTCCTGGCAGCACTCCACTCGCTAGACTTCTATAGAAAAACGTTATTGGATCTAAGATGAGGAGAGTGAGGTTGCCGAGTATGGCAGCGAAGAGGATCATGAAGAGGAGGAGGTATTTAAGGTGTCTCCACGGTGAACGAAAAGCCACTTTTCTTTGGGTACGTGAGGGAACCCAATCTAAAATGGTTCCCAAGGGACATAACCAGCTACACCAAGCTCTCCCAACGATGATTGTTAAGAATATCGTGAGGCTACTCAGGGAGATCAGGGACATCCATGTAGTATAGGAGATTCGCTGTAGTGTTGTTAGACTTATGAGTGGATCAAGTTTAAAGAAAAGATCATGAAATGGCAATGGAGCACCTCTCTGAGATAAAGCTATAAGAGAATAGAGGAATACGAGGAGCACCGATGCCTGTATTATTCTCCGCAGTCGCTTCATTATCGACCCAGCCTTTTCAGAGATTTCATATCAGGTTGATAGTTTCCAAGAGCTTACACATTTTTTACACATACATTTCTTCGATTTTGATGGTGTCAAGGTTTCTGGTTCCCAGCCCCATATTTGCACCGGCGCGTATTGCAGGGATATCAGAGCCAGTTAATCCGAAGAGAGTAGCTGCATATGCATCAGCAGCAATACTATCATGGCTTGCGATGACTGTATCTGTTTTTTCCACATCTTCTAGGTTCCCTCCGGTTGGACCATGCGACTTCAGTATTCGCACTGCATCCACAACCGTTAAGTTTGGACGGATACGACTGGTAAGATCTGCAAGGCGTTGATCTAAATTGATATGAAATTTGCTAGGATTTTGGATGGTGCCCATGAGATTCTTCATGCCAAGAGTTAATTTAGCGAGACTGTGATGTTTTGCAATCGGCACGTTGATGAGTACATCTGCATCAAGGATATCACCGTATACTTGCCAACGAGTGATATCTAGTCCATCGGGGATATCAGTTGATCGATATTTGAGGCTGCTCATTGTTTCCATCTCACCTCCTGAAGCGTGAACCGCCTCTTGTATTCCGCTGTTCGCGTATGCTTTCTCTGTGGAGCCACCAAAGGGGCTATCCATCACTCGTACATATTGTGCGCCAGCTTCCACGCAGAGACGAGTTAATGCCCCAACCACTTCAGGATTTGTCGTTGCCGCATATTCATATGAATGATAGGCAACACAGATGTTCGGTTTAATTATTACATTATCTCCTGGAGAAACGAAACGTCTTATTCCACCTAGTGCTCGTAGTGTTGCCTCCACGATAGAACTGGGATCTTCACCATGAGCTACAGCAAGATAAGCAGCATCTGATGGTATTGTCGGTTCAAGAGGAGATAATGTTGAATATGTTTCTGAACCTTGAATTGGTGTGAGTTGAGATGTGATACTAGTAGTTTTATGGGGGACTGATGAATGATTCTCATCAATGAGAGGTATTCTGTTCGGGTATTGATAATAGCTGATACTGACCGCTGCAGCTAATGCTGCTCCAATAGTTGTAGAAATAAAGGTTCTTCTATTAAGTTTACGAACCAAAAAAAATCAACTTATTAATATGTTCTGTGAAGACTTTAGATTAATTAGTTGATTAATTTGTCTTTTAAATAGTTTATGTATTCTCTGATTTCATGCAGATCATAGTATATAGTTTAACATGGTCATGATCGGCGATAACTTCTATTATTATGGTACCTGTTAACACTAAAATACGAGTTTAAATTATGTTAACTGCACCATGGCACTGGGGATGTAGATAATCCTTTTTCCTAGACTCCATGTGGAACACTGGTTTTATGAGTAAGGGTATCGTGGTACTCCACGTGATACCTTTGGGCTCCACGTTCTCTTGTCTTTTATGACTAACTGATAAGTGTAAAATGATAGCAACTAACTGACAAGTATCAGGTGTGAGAAGAAAAGACAAGGCTTATTCTGCCGAGTAAGAGTGTGTGAGTTACAGCAAAGTACTGACGAAATATTTGTCTGCTAATAGTGACAGTGCTAACACTATCAGTATGTTATGTAGTAACTTGTACAGGTGACAATTCCACGTTTCCGGTTAAGGTGACAGTATACTTGTCTACTGACAATAAACACGGACTAATCCATAGTATACATCCTAAAGTAAATTATTAATGAAGAGAGACGATAATCATAGAATATATTCTGACTCCTATCGCTATGATCTCTAGAGTAGGTATTATTTCACTTTGGACTCAAACAAGGTATGGAAGAGTGGTAGATAGTTCAAGACAATTAAATCGTTTAAATTAAGTTTATTTAGATACATGCTAATTAAGAAACCTATGGAATTAGAACGTAAACTCATTGAAAAAAGAATCGATAATAGATCAACAACTTAACTTATAAAAAGAGGCGGTATCTGAAAACAGCTTTATTCACCTTTCTAACTGGAATATTCTTGTTTATAGCAACTTCTACATTGGTATTACTTCAAGAAATACTTCGTAACATCATTATGAGTTCAATCACTATTTTTTCATTTCTACTTGGTATGATACTATTAGTGATTGGGGGATCGTTCATATTCATTGATTTAATTTTCTCTCATAAAGCTGTGTTGCTAGCTGTAATTAGTACTAAATAACTCATAAAAACATTTGAATAAACCATAATGTATGGGTAGCTAACTATCTGAAGCTAGTTAGTTTAATAGTTTCACGTAATGATTTAGTATTGCAGAAAATTATGCTATTTGAAATTAAAATATCGTATTAATTGTACATATAAATTAAGAAATGCTTTTATAATACTATGAATACTACGATTTTCTTAGATGCGATGAGCATCTATTAAGAAAATAAGTGAAGTGAATAACATGGTTAAGAAAAAAGGCAAGAAAGGTAAAAAATAGAAACTAAATAATTAACAAGATCATTTTCATTCTTTTTTTTACTAATTATATTGTGATTCTTGCACCAAGGATAGTTAAACATATCAACTTTAGCATACTATCTTTTCTTCTATTTGTTAATCTTAATAAACCTACTTTATCATATATGAGACGTCTATAGTTTTTCTAGCTATCATCTATACTATTCAAATCCAGTAGAAGACTCACTCTTCTTTTTCTTAATGAACTCTAAAATTACATCAGTATGGCATAGTTCATCTACTTCACAGTAACAACCTAAATTCTTACCTTTCAATGGATCAAGAAAATGAGGATCATCATCCAGCTTATTAGCAAGCCATTTTCGATATAAACGGATAGATTCCTCTTTAAAATAATCACCGACGCGATAAGGATTGCCCCACTTACTGGGTCGAGCAACTCGTATGGAATTAGGGGGGTCAGGCTTATACTTACTAATCTTATATCGTTTCAAACCAGTTTTCAACTATTATGTCACGTAGCGAATTATTATGGAAAGGAGCTAATATATAATTAAAGTCAAGAGAAAGGTAAAGAAATTTCCTCCTTAACGCAGTAAATAAATGGAAAGGAGGAGTTCTCACATTTCAACTATTAATAGTCTTCTTCCTCTTCTTCTTCCTCTTCTTCGTAATTTGGCTCTTCATCGTAATACATTATTTGGTTTTTCTCCTCTTTACTGCTTTGTAGTATCCGTTACGGAGTTGACCGTCAATTATATGCTTTCAGGTCCGCCCACGAATAATACGATAAAAACATTCTCTTAATTAAATATATAAGATTTTCTAATAGATTTACTTTATATAATAAGATATTCTTATATATATGTGACGCTATTATTTTAACGGGTTGGAATGTCAATCGATGACTTTGATAGGAAAATTCTAGGCATGCTTCAACGAGATTCATCAACTCCTTATGTTGATATCGCAGAAAAATTAGAAGTCACTGATGGGACGATTCATCAACGCATAAAAAAACTCAAAAAAATGGGTGCTATAACACGTTTCACCGTTAAGCTAAACCAAGACATAGTAGGTGTAAATGCGTTAGCATATGCATCAATAACCGTTAATCCGGGATTTATCGATTCTGTTGCTGACAAGATTAGTCAAATCCCCTCTATTTTAGAAGTACATGAAGTTCATACACGCGGAGATCTCTTAGTGAAAGTGCGAGCATCAAATCAGAGTCAGATACGTGATATCCTAGTAAATGAAATTAGAACAATTGATGGGGTCATTGACAGCGAAGTATTTCCCGTCTATAAAAAATGGAAAGAAGAGACCACTATTCCATTAGAAAAGTCTAGTCGAAGAAACGAAAGTAAAAGGAGGATAAAGAAGACGGGTAAACCACGCATGATAAAAAAGAAGAAAACAAAGAAAAAGAACGATAATGAGACGAAAACAATTGAGAATAAAAAATAGGATCCCTCTAGGAGACCCATCAAATACGACTGGTAGAAAGAATAAATCAATAGAGGGAAAAGATAAATTTCTTTGCCCTGAATGCGGTTCTCAATCATTAGTTAAGGTAAAGCAGGAACCATCAAATACCTACATATTCAAATGCAAACAGTGTAGAGCAATATCTCATCCACTGTCTACTAGAACCAATTATACTAGATGTATATAAAAGATAAAGGATCATCACCTTGAAAAGACCAATATACAGCCTGAAACAGGGTCGTTCAACTAAATCTCTTCTCTGGTATCTAAGTTACTTATCCAACAAATACAAC
>CAZAXO010000128.1:0-6667 GCA_964489085.1 uncultured Candidatus Bathyarchaeia archaeon | reverse complement strand
CCATAACCCTGTTCGACCAAGTGATGTTAAACTCACATTTACAATGAGAAGAATCTCATGCTCCTTAATTATTTTATAAAAACTTTTCAAATAATTTTCAGAAGGAATTATTACTCCATTATATACCTGGATAGGCTCAAGAAAAAATGCTGCAATGTTGTGGGAAGGTAAAATCGTTTCAAGATTCTCTTTTAAAACATTAAGACAATAGTAATGAATACATTTTTCATTAGGATTATATGCAGGACATCGATAACAATTGGGAAAGGGAATATGAACTACATTCATTCTAGAGGAGATATTTGAATGCCTTTTCGATTTATCAGAAGTGAATGATAAAGCTGCAAGTGATTCACCATGATAACTACCGATATGAGCTAGAAATAGATTATTGCGAGTATGCCATTGTACCATTTTAATAGCGGCGCCAATAGCATCTTCTCCTGATTGGGTGAGTAACACCCTCCTTTCATGACTACTTTTTTGAAGGTGACAAAGTTCGTCCGACAAATCAGTTGCTAATTGATTATAATATCTATGATAGGGATAAGAGATCAGCTTATTCAGTTGCTTTTGAATAGCTGTTATAACATTTGCATGTCTATGATTTAAATTGGTAGTGAGCCCACCAGATGTAAAGTCTAAGTACCTATTCCCATCTAAATCTACTATATATGGACCTTCAGCATAAGCTATAGCAAGAGGGAATCTTCGTTCAAAAGATGGAGTTGTTAATTCAAAGTCGCGCAAAATGAGGTTACGAGTTTTAGGTCCCGGTGGATAAGTTATAATTTTTGGATATTGAGTATGTGATGACATGGTTCTCCCATTTAAATATTTAAATTATATATAAAAGTGAGGTTTGATAAAGGTTTTAACTCAACACTTTAGTAAATCCTGGTAATGATGAATATTGGTTAAATATGAATATAAGCAAGTCATATTGGTTAGGTCTGATCTACAAATGAGTTTAGGAAAGGTAGCTGTACAAGTAGCTCATAGCGCAGTTTCTGCAGCTGAAAACGCTAGATTAGAAAAGCATGATTCATGGAAAAAATGGATGTGCGAAGGACAGCGAAAAATAGCATTAAAAGTTACTTCTGAAGTCGAACTCTTAAAATATGAATTCTTAGCTAAAAAAGAAGAATTACCTAATGCTCTCATTCAAGATCAGGGCCTAACGGAGCTTGAATCAGGGACAACTACCTGCCTCGCAATTGGACCATCCACTTCCGATAAAATTGATAAATTAACTGGAGGATTACCGCTTCTTTGAGGTATATGAGCACCCTCTCATTGTTAGATAAAAAATTAGGGATGGATATTTATACAACTAAGGAAAATGGTTTCAAAGGATTTTTAAAAGAAAATCCTGACGATTTCAGAGTATCAGAAGTTCTTTTTAAATATGGAAAAGCTTTTCCGCGAAACAAATCCCTTCATGGAAGAGGAAATCACCTGTTATGTGTTGTTTCTAAAAGAGAATGGGATAATTTATTATTAGTTGATACAATTGCTAAAAAATTGAAAATCTCTACTCACATGGTGGGATTAGCTGGTTTAAAAGATAAAAAAGCATTCACAACTCAATACATAAGTTTTAAAAAAGGTAATCTTCATAAAATAACTAATCTTCGTATAAAAAATGTAGCGATTCATCCAATAGGATTTATATGTAATCGCCTTTCCTCAAATTTATTATTAGGTAACTATTTTGATATATCTCTAAGAATCAGCGACAATAAAAACATAAAAAGGATTATTTTATCCAATTTAAAAAAAATACAAAATATACATGGTTTCTTAAATTACTATGGTTATCAGAGATTTGGTAGTATAAGACCTGTCACACATTTAGTTGGCAGGCTACTTGTAAAAAGAAAAATTGAAGAAGCAATTAACACATATATAGGTTTTATAGGACCTAATGAACAAAAAGACGCTAAGGAGGCTAGAAAAGCCTTTCAAGAAGGAGAAGATCTTAAAGACGTATATAAACTCTTTCCTCAAAGACTTATCTACGAACGGAAAATTTTACAAAGATTGATGAAGACACCAAACGATTACATATATAGTTTTAAAGTTTTACCAATAAATTTAAGAAGACTTTTCGTAAATGCATATCAAAGTTATCTTTTTAATAAAATTTTAAGTTTAAGAGTCAAAGAAGATTTATCCTTAAATAAAGTGGTAGAAGGAGATTGGGTTTTAAGATCTCATTCGAATGAAGGGAAAACAAAATTAATTACGAAAGCTAGCAAAAGAGACCTTAAGAGACTAAATAACTTGATCCATGAAGGAAAAGCTTCTCTTGCTTTACCTATTTTCGGATATCTTACACAGATGTCAGATGGACTCGAAGGAATTATAGAAAGGAAAATTTTAGATGAAGAAGAAATTATGTCTTTAAAACAATTTTATGTTGGAGCGTTACCTGAGATCGGAGGAAGAGGAGACCTACGACCAGCATTATCTGCAGTGAAAGGTTTTAATTATGACGTCCAAAAAGAAAAAATAAGATTAACTTTTTTTTTATATAAGGAGTCGTATGCGAGTGTTTTTCTACGAGATTTCATTAAGCCCTTAGATCCAGTTGCAGCAGGATTTTAGACTATAAGCTATTTAAATTGCAATTTAAAAGTCATAGATTTGACAGTTAGTACATTATCTTAAATGATTTGATAGTGTAAAGTGGGTCTTCAGGTAATATTTTTACATTAGTTACTCGTGCTGATGAAGGCCCTTGATGACAGAATTCTATCATTCTTTGAACAGTATCTTCATTACCTTCGAAAACAGTCTCAACTCTCCCATCATTAGTATTTCGTATCCACCCTGATAAATTCAATTTAAGAGCTTCACGTTTTGCAGCGTATCTAAACATTACACCTTGAACATGGCCTGATATAAATAAATGAACTCTAATTCTTTTCACCATTACGTATCACATAATTCTTTGAGCTATATATTACTGTTATAGTCAAAATATTATTTTTTTATTTATCATCAATATATTTACAAATCTAGATCGAACTATTGTTGCCTACTCAAGTATGGGTGGTTTACATTCTCTGTTCATAGAGTCGTCTTAAAGTCCAACGGATTGAATTTTTTAATTCATTTAATTGTTTAGAGTCATGATAATTCTTAATACGAATAGTTTTAAGAACTCCATGATCTTCATCAATTTCATAGTTGAAAACCTTACTTGAACTAAGCAACCCTGAAGCTGCGCTTTTTTCATCTTTTAATCTAATTGAATCCAATACTCGCTTAACTAAAAATGAAGCGAAAGGTGGCGAATCAACACGAAATTCCATACTTTTCTCGGGGATAAGAATAATTCCATTTTCCTTAATGAATAATTCTCCTAGTAAAACATCATCTAAAGTCAATAATGTAAATTTTTCTTGAGAAACTGAACGTCTAGAAATTTTTTGTCTACTTTTACCTTCGGTTTTTTCTTTAACAGTTACTCTCTTGAAACTTTTTTCTGTTAACACTTCATCTAAAGCAGCTAGAATTGATTTTAAAGTTAATGTTTCTTGTTCAAGTTCTCCTAATCTTTTTTCAAGATATGATTTAGCTTCAGCTAGTTTCCGCACCATTTCATCACTCAAAATAACACCTCAAAATCATCATTAAAAAAAAGCTCATCTTAAAATTAGAAATTGCCTATACATAATAAATTAAGAGTATATGTCGGTTTATAAAATTTAACTGTTATACTAATATATATAGATAATAACAACTTTAAGTTTAAATTATCCAATTTGATGAAATTATGACATTGAAAACAAAAAAAACATTGAAACAAAAAAAGGAGAAAAAAATGCAAGATAAAGAATTTACCTATATCTCAGATATTTTAAACGAAAAATGTACTAAAAAAATTGTTAAAATTCGTGGATGGTTACATGGCAAACGATCCTCAGGTGGAATCTGTTTCTTAATACTTAGAGATGGAACGGGTTTAATTCAATGTACTATTAAAAAAAATGATTTGCCTGCTATATTCAATAATATAGAAAAGCTACCAATTGAATCAACTTTATCTATTATAGGACAAGTTCGAAAAGATGAGAGAGCACGCGGTGGATATGAAGTAACAGTTAATGAACTTGAAATATTACATAAAGCTAATGACGATTACCCTATTGCTAAGAAATATCATGGTCCAGAGTTTCTCCTCGATCATAGGTCTGTATATGTAAGAAATGAGAAATTGCGAGCAGTTTTAACAATACGGGCAACTCTACTTGATGCTGCAAGATCATGGTTTAAAGAAAAATGTTATACCGAAGTTCATATGCCTATACTCATTACAGCCGCATGTGAAGGAGGATCAACTTTATTTGAGATTAAATATTTTGATAAGAAAGCGTACTTAACCCAGAGTTGGCAGCTCTATGCTGAGGCAGTTATTGCATCATTAGATAAAATATACACAATAGCTCCATCTTTTAGAGCTGAAAAATCAAGAACAAGACGACATCTTACCGAATATTGGCATTTAGAAGCTGAAGCTCCCTGGTATGAATTAAAAGATATAATACAAGTACAGGAACAATTATTATCATATATTTGTCATAGAATTGCTGTTGAAAGAAAAAATGAATTGAAACTACTTGGAAGAGAACCATCTGATCTATTAAAAATAAATCCACCATTTCAGAAGATCACGTATGATGAGGCTCTCAACAAATTAAATCAAAAAGGAATAAACGTATCTTGGGGAGACGATTTAGGATGGGATACTGAGAAATATTTGGCAAAAATGTTTAATGAACCTTTTTTCGTCACTCATTATCCAAAATCAGCTAAAGCATTTTATCATAAACCCGACCCTGATAGATCTAACGTAACTTTATCAGCAGATCTTCTTGCACCTGAAGGTTATGGTGAAATAACTGGTAGTGGACAAAGAATAGATAGTATTGATCAACTTATCCAGAGAATTGAAGAAGAAAAATTGAAACCTGAAGAGTATCAATGGTATATAGATTTAAGAAAATATGGATCTGTTACTCACTCTGGATTTGGAATGGGTATTGAACGAGCAATAACATGGATAGCTAAACTTGAGCACATTAGAGATTCTATAGCTTTTCCAAGATTAATAAATAGAGTCTACCCATAACACTTATAAGAGCACTTTATAATGCGTTGTGTGAGAAATAACATGAATAAGACTCTAAGAACTGTGTTTACTAAACTTTTATTATTAATCTTCAATTATGAATGTGTCACTTTTTACGGCTAGAAATCTCCCCCCACTAGATATCGGTTTATTTGAGATGAAAATTTTTACTATATATAATCCTACTGGAGCATTAGTGGGTATTTTAAAATTAAAAGATAATTGCTTTGATTTACCTATTGTTAAAGGAATTACTGTTAAAATAACCTTTAAAGATTCTTTTGTAGGGGATTGAACTTCTAACCAAACTGTACTCGTATTAAGAGATGTACCGTAGTTTGTAATCATCGTTTCTATTATCATAGATTCTCCTTTTTTATAGATTGATTTCACCTCATTATTTTCAGCGTCAAATAGGAGAATGGAGTCTATTTCGACACTAGGATAAGATGAAACTTCCACGATAAAAGTTGTGTGCATTCGAACTGTTTCAATATTATTTTGAACAGTTGCATAAACAATATATGTTCCATTTATAGGCTCACCAATTTTTTCAACATCCAAAATAAAAGAATCAGAAAAGAATCCCTGATGATCGGTTTCGGTAGAATTAAAATGAATAATTCTACCTGAAGGATTAATAGTTAATAAATTGACTTTCGCAAGGGATATTGGGAATCCAAGAGCAGTGGATAGACTTCCTATTAACTTAACTACATCACCAATTTTATAAACTCCTCGTATACTTTGTATTGATAAGTCCATTCTCGATGAATACGTTATATTTGAACCTGATTTTGACGAGGTGGATGTTACTAATATCGATATATCTGTGAAATTTTTTACTAGACCAAAGCTGCTTCCAACAACTGTGATAGTATATCTACCTGGATTAGTAGAAGCAGAAGTCTTAATGGTTAGTTTAGATTTGAAATGGTTTTTTCCTGAAGGTGGTGAAAATTTACTATACCATTGAGAAGGAATGTTCTCAGCACTTAAATAAATTCTCTGCTCTAACCTATTTTCATTCTCTTCAGATCCCGAGATTATTAATTCGTTTACCTTTACGTGAATAGTAAAGATAACAGTTTCACCAGCTATACACTCTATTGAAGTAGGATTAGGTTGTAATTCAAATGGATAGGTGGGATAATAATTGGGTAGAGCAATAATAGGTAAAGATATTATAGATATATCTATTAGAAACATAGGTGGAACTAGTATAAATAAGAGAAAAATTGTATACAGTTTGTTATGACGCATTTGATTCGTGTTCTACTTACAATAATTTATATTTAAGTGTTTTCACGTATTACATATATACATTTATCAGAATCCAGAAATTAAGCTCCGTAAAAGAAAATTAGAGGCATTTAATTTGAATAGTAAACAGGAAAGAACTTCAAATGAAGACCTTAGCCTGAGAGAAGTAAATTATCATTTAAAAATAATTATACAAAAGTTAGATGATATAATTGAAAAAATTGATATCTCTAAATCTAAACCTCGAAGGATAGAGGATAAATT
>CAZAXO010000127.1:2311-6698 GCA_964489085.1 uncultured Candidatus Bathyarchaeia archaeon | reverse complement strand
TACTCAATGTGTTAAGAGTATTACTAGTGGATTTATGACGGAATTGGTTTCTTCAGATGATATAGATTATTGTGTTCAATTGAAAGAAGTTATTACTGATATTAATCGTCAACTATTTTCGAAAGCGAATACTGATCCTGAATATAAAGGGATGGGAACAACCGTTACTACAGCGGTTATTGATGGGTCTCAAGTATATTTTGGTAATGTTGGTGATACGCGTGCATATTTGATTCGTAATGGATTAGTAAATAAGATAACACATGACCATTCGTTAGTCCAAGAGATGGTCGATCGAGGTGAGATTACACCTCAAGAAGCGAAGAATCACCCACAAAGAAACGTTATCACGCGAGTAGTCGGATACTATAGGACTGTTCAGGTTGATCTGTTTCAAATTTTGATAGAAAAAAATGATCGTATCCTTATTTGCAGTGATGGAGTACATAACTATTTAGATGATGTAGATGTCCTCCGAATTATATCTGAGAAGAGAGATCCTCAAGAAGCTGTTGAGGAAGTCATATCAACCGCTAAGGAGAAAGGAAGCGCAGATAATTTATCTGCTATCCTTTATTATTATCAAAGCTAAAAAATATCAAGTTACAGAAAGGTTAGGTATCTCACTATGCTATTATGACTACTAATTTGGGAGAAAGTATTTATAGAGTCAATTGCTGACGCTAAAATTTTATAAGTAAAGCTGAAGATACCTAGTATCGATGGTTATGTCTGAAATAATAAAATCGGCATCTCTGTATACGAAGATTGGTGTGGCATTTACTATTTTAGTAGGTGTACTCCTACTGGTTGTTGGTGCGATATTTGCAGCTGCGGCTGTAGCTGTTATAGGAATTATTAGTCTTATTGTAGCTGTTGGAGCTTATGTAACAACAACTATGAAGCTTGATATGAATGATGTTGAAGGTGCAAAGGGATCATGTTTAATCTGGGGGATACTTCTACTAATTTTCGGAGCACTTATCGGTGGACTATTCTTCATCCTTGCCCACTCAAAAATATCAGAGTATAGCTCACGTAGAATAGAAAGACCCATAGATCGCCCAGTCATTCAACCACGAACAATTGAACCTGCTACAGTACCAGGACCAACAATCGAACCAGTTACGGTACCAGGTGGCGGTGGACCTCAACTTGCTAACCTCTTCTGTAAGCAGGGACCAGGACAAGGTAGAAACAACCCAATACTCGGAAGAAATATCGAGATTGCAAGAGGTAAGGGAAGTGACATAAAGCTATCTGACAGCTCAATCTCGAGATCTCATGCTCAGATAAGCTATGACGGAGTTAACTTCTATATCGAAGATATGAATAGTAAAAATGGTACTATGGTGAATGGTCAACGGATTCTTCCAGGTGAAAGAACCCAAATTGAGAATGGTGCAGAAATAGGAGTAGGAAGCAACACATCTCTTGTATTTACTAAAATGGGCGCCTAATCATCATCAATAGATTCTGAAGATACTTTAAAAAACCTTCTTTTTTTATCAACATAAATATGGAATAAAGTCATTCAATGTAGTGTAAAAACTAACTTGGTTACTAAGTTTGTGTTTTTTCTGTATCTTCCTCAAAGATCTCCCCACAGCGAGGACATATCGAAAACTCTGGTCTCAAAACTTCTCCACATTTTGAGCATCTTTTCATATCTCCTTCTGCTTTTTTTGCAATTCTTTTTGAAGGAGCTAATCTTCTTCTAGAAGCTACAATAGCAACTAGTAATACTAATATTATCCCAGCAACGATCCCATTGGGGATAAGAAGATTTTTTGGATTGATGTCAGTTGCATCGTTCCAGAGGTCACTGTCAGTATCAGCTTTAAATGGATTTGTACCATTTTCTATCTCTTCATCATCACTTAATCCATCATTATCTGAGTCTAACATTAATGGATTTGTACCATTTTCTATTTCTGTTTTATCACTTAATCCATCTCCGTCAGTATCTACTTCTAATGGATTAGTTTGGTAGGTAATTTCTTCACCGTCAGATAAGCCATCATTATCTGAATCGCTTGATATGGGATTTGTGAGATATAATTGAATTTCATCACCATCGTTGAGTCCATCATTATCGCTGTCATATTCAAGTGGGTTGGTACCAAGAGAATATTCTTCATTATCGTTAAGCCCATCCTCATCTGAATCACTTTTATCAGGGTTAGTTCCTAACATCTCTTCTTGATCATCATTTAATCCATCACCATCTGTATCTAATGCTACATAAATACTGAATTCGTTGACATCCAAGGGAATCCATTCATCTCGACGGGTATCCAAGTAAAATAATCGTGCAGAGTAGTCGACTTCGCCTTGTTCTGTGAGAGTAGTTGTGGCGAGTGTATAGGTTTTTTCATAATCTCCAGAGTCAAATTCTTCTTTAACCAGATCAACCCATTCAGAGAGAGAGGGGTTATCTTGCTGTAATCCGAGGCTAATGTGTGTAGGAGCAAATAGACTAATTTTGATCGTGACGAAGACACTGATGACGGTATTTGGTGGTGTATCAAATGGTATAGAAACCTCGGTGATTTCTCCTATTGGTACGTCGAATAATTGTGTAACTGCTCGAATCATAATGTCACCTTCAGGGGTATCATGCTGCTTCGCGATTTCAGAAAATTCTTCCCATATACCATCATCGATATTCCAACTTCGATAATCAGGATAATTAGTATCAAAACCTATTACTGGTTTGTCTGCCTGTACGTATTCCATAGCAATGTAAAAGTCACTTTCTACAATGATATTTTCCTGTGAGAGATCTAAGTTAAACCATCCTATGTCGTTTGGTGTTACCCTTTTTTCGAATATGGAATTTCGATGTTGGTCGAAGATATGAGCAATGAAGGTAGCAGGTTCATGTAGATAATATTGCGCTGAGATGAGTTGACATGGAGTAATATAGGGAGTGAATCCGACAGCGTACATGTCACCAATAGCTTGTTCAGTTTTTGACCACTGCCATTCACTACTTCCATCGTCATAAGCTAGTTCTTCATAATCTAATGATAAAGCAGGTATGTCAGAGATGAATGAACATTGAATTAGAGCAATACAAACTACTAATAATAACTTGTTATTCATAGTCTCGATATAATTCCACTTTTAAAATTATAAACATTACTTAATTTAGGTATGGTAGTTATTGGATAATAGTATAGAGAATAGCTAGCTAGCTGTAACCAATTAATGTAAAAGATGTAACAGGGAAATATTAGTTGTCTTTCAGAAAATTCTGAAAGTTCTTTAATAATAAAAAATTTTCACTCCTCATGTATTGAAATTAATACTTGAGATTCAATTGTGAAAGTTGACAGTAAAATTAATTCAAGAATCAATTAGCTAATAATAACGTTTTGTTTCAATAAAACCGCTAATTGATTATTTTTTTCTCTGTTTCGAAAACAGATACCAGAATGCAATGATTACTGCTATGAGTCCTACTCCAACTAATCCACGATTTACAGATGGGGAAGTACACCACCTCTCAAAATCTTCGAATGTATCAACTAAATTAATGCTATACTCATTATTACATGAATCATTGGATGAAGTAGTAACTGTTATTTGGTAAAAAAGGAAACTTATTAAAAGGATAACTAACGCCTCTCTAGTAGGACTATGCTTATGAATAATCAAATCTTTAACCTTTAACATAGTAAAAAGACATTACATAAAAGTATTAAGAACAAACGTTATTATTGATTTCTGGAAAATATTTCTTTTAGGTAGCAATAGAACTTATAATCTACTATTAGAGTTATTCTGATAAGAAAGATAAAGGATGATAGATGTCTCTATTTTTCAAATCTTATAATGGTGAAACCAATTTTCAAAAAACGGACATACTTTTGAATTATCTTACTAAAAAGCAAGTTATGAAAGCCAAAATTAACCAATCCGATATTGTAAACGATTTACAATTCTTAAAAACCTGTTTTCCTTTATTATCTTACCAATGAAAAGGAATAAAGTTTTTTGGAGGCGATAATCGATACGTTTAATTCACACAGCTGATCTCCATTTGGGTACAACAACCTATGGAACTACAGACCCAACCACAGGTATTAATACACGCATCCTCGATTTTTACAAAGCTTTTGATCAAATCATCGATTACGCAATAAAAGTGAAGGCGGATCTTCTTCTTATATGCGGAGATACCTTCAAAGACGTTTCCCCATCCTCGACTCTATTAAAGATGTTTGCAACACGATTAACAAGGATCACCACGAAAAACATACAAGTTGTCATAATCCTTGGAAATCATGACTCACCGAAGAGCATCGGTAAAGCTGCACCACCAGAAGTTTTTGAAGAACTTAAACTCTCAAGTATCAAAGTATCTTCTAAACCAGAATAT
>CAZAXO010000127.1:0-2301 GCA_964489085.1 uncultured Candidatus Bathyarchaeia archaeon | reverse complement strand
CTAGACTACACCTTTTCTAGTGGCGAGAAACTCCGTCTCTTCACTCTACCGTATCTCCATCCTTTACGAGCAATCACTAAAACTGAGCAAACAAATGGAGCAAAAGTCGAATTCAATCATGCGAGTCTAGGAAAAGCCTACAGGCGAACCATTAAGGAGCAGATCATTACTTTCTTGAAAGTTGGAAAAAATAATGCTGACGTTGGAATCCTAGCATCTCATCTATTCGTAGAAGGAGCGCGAAAAGGTGCAGAACAACTCTATATGATAGGTGAAGAATTCACTATACCGGTACATATGATTCAATCACATTTATTCGATTATACTGCTCTAGGCCACATCCACACTCAACAGAACTTATCCAATAAGTTGCCAATAGCTTATTCAGGCTCAATTGAACGGGTAGATTTTAGCGAGGCTGAAGAAACAAAAGGCTTCATTGATATAGAATACATCAACAACAAAATCAGATGGTCTTTCATCCCGCTTAAAATACGTCCAATGATTTATTTAAGAATTGACTGCTCCAATGTATCGGATCCTATGACGACAATTCTTCGCGCCATAGAAAAAACCAATATCGATAAAGCCATTGTAAGACTTGAAATAAAGGCTCCTACCGAAAAGAAAACAGAGATAGTTACTTCACATATAAAAGATGTATTAAATGGTGCTTCATGGATTCAAATAATTTTTGATTGGATAACAAAGAAGAGAAATGTTTCACAACCTAGTACATGGACAAGCCTCCACCCGAGAGAAGCACTCAACCGTTACCTAGTATCACAGAATATACCCCAAAAAAAGAGGTTAAAAATCGAAGAGTTAGGTAATCAAGTTATCAGTGAAGTATTAGAAGAAGAATCAGAGACGAAGGAGTGCTAGTGCATGAATCTTCTATCACTATCTCTGAAGAACTTTAAGAGTTATGGATCGGAATCGCAGACAGTAAATCTTCATAATATCAATGCTATAGTAGTTTGCGGTGATAATGGTACAGGGAAAAGTTCTCTTATCGATGCCCTTACATTCTCCCTCTATGGAAGAGCGGCCCCAACAGAAATCAAGGAGCTAGGCTTAGAGTCTCTGATAAACGATAATGCAGATGAAGCGTATGTTTCAATAGTATTTGAGAAGGATAAAACCAGATATACTCTTGAACGAGCGGTAAAGCGTAGAGGAAAAGCATCTGTTCGCCTAACCTCACCTCACTTTTCAAAATCTATAGTTGATGTGATACCAGTCACAGAAAAGATACAAGAGATCCTCGGAATGGATTATGAGACATTTGTAAGCTCAACGATAATACGTCAAGATGAGATGAACAGACTATCCGCCAAGAGACCAGCTGAACGGAAAGAAACATTAGCTAACATCTTTAACCTTCAACTCTATGAAAACCTCAGAGAACGAACAAGAGCAAAGAAAGGGACTATGGAAAAAGAAGTAGCTGCTCTCAAGACTGAAGAACGAATCATTACTGAAAAAATTTTTAAAATTATTGAAATTTGTAAAGAAAAACAAACCATCGAAATGCAGATAACCACTCTCCAAAAAGGATTACATGAGAAAGAGTCGTCACTCCAACAAATAAATGTAGAACTCGAACAGATAGAAGAAAAAAAGCGGCTATATGATAAAAAAACGATTGAACAAACGAATAACATAAACTCATTATCCACACTAAGAGAAGACATAGAAAATCGCGTAAATCAGCATCGTACACGCCAAGCTATCCTAACAAGTGAGATAAACGAAGCTAAAAAGGCTGAGGAACAACTCAAATACGTGAATTCGAACATCAAACATGTTACCTTACTTGAGAAAAAGCGAGGAAAGATTCTTAGTACAAAGGATTCTCTCAATAGTCAAATAGCTACTCTCAAACAGAAACTTAAGGATCAGACTGCAAGAATAAATGAGGAGAAGAAAAACTTTGAAAACATAACTCAACAAGCAGAAGCGGTTTGTCCTTTATGTAAACGACCATTAGATATGAAACATAAAAATAATCTTCTAAAAATATATCAACAAAATAAAAGTCTATTCGAAATTCAGATCACAAATTTGAACCGAAAATTAGTCACATTACAGAAACAATATTCTAAAGAGATGAGTGGTCTAACTAAACTTGAGCAATCATTAACGAAAATAGGCAAATTCTACTCTCTGAAAGGAAAATTAGAGCAAAAAAAAATAGTATCCAAAAACTTGAAGAGGAAAAACAGAAAAATGAAGAAGAAATAATATCCCTCAATGAAAAAGCATCAAATCAGATATCATCTCTTAAAGGAATCATAC
>CAZAXO010000126.1:0-6703 GCA_964489085.1 uncultured Candidatus Bathyarchaeia archaeon | reverse complement strand
ATGCCAAGACAGCCTAATACATCTGAATTATTTAAGGAAAAAACGTCATTTATTTAATTATTAAATTTTTTTAATAAAATAATCTAGATAGCTAAATATATTTTTAAAACGCAATATTACTTTTATCAATATATTCAAAAAATGTTATAATTTTATTTAGTTCTATTTTATGTCAAATATAATAGTTATCCATTAATGGTTTTTAATCACTAAGAAGTATAGCTAGCTGTTTGATAAAATATCTTTATCAGTAAATAGATTCGAGACAGAATAATTAAATACTTGGAATTTGAGAAAGTAAAGTGGTGAATAATTTCCTACTTAAAATAAGTATTACTAAAGTAAAAAAATTAAAGGAAACTACCTACCAACTATCTAGCCTTCTTCTTTTTATTGATTATTGATGTAACTCGGTGATAAAAAATTTTTTTTTCATGTAATCTTTTATAAGATCGTAGTTTACTTTATTAAAAATTATGTTCTTCCTCATTATATTTAAAACATGCAAATAAATAAGCTAGGTAGATCTTTTTTCTGCTTTTCTGGTAATAATTTTTATTTCTTTTTGTATATTTTTCTCAAGAGGTTCAGGTATATGATCTTTTAATATTTTTAATACTTTTTCTTTAGATCTTTGGAAAATATTTTTGGATCCTTTTTTCCGCCATATTTCTCTTGTACTTCTATCGGTTAATTCAGGTATATATTGTTCTCTCAATAAGTTATTGCGTGTATGTTTATGACCAAGATAGTTCCCGCCAGGACCAACTTCATTTATTACATCAACGGCGAATGCTTCATCATCCATAGTAATACCTTCGACAGCTCGTAGAATTATTTTCCATATTTCATTATCTAAAACTAGTGTTTCTGCACACATTATACTCGCATTATCATGATGCCCTGATCCCATAGGCATATTTCCACCTGCAATAACACTCATATATGCTGATAATGTTTTTTCGTAAGCCATCTGTGGATCCCATACTTTTGATTCTCCAATACAACCTTGGAAGACTGATGGCAAATTGTAGTAATTAGCTATTTCTGCTGTTCCCGCACTTAGTAGTGCTTGTTCTGGGCTTCCCATTGAAAGATTTCCTGTTTTCATATCCATTATTCCAGCAAATCCATTATAAATCACAGGATTTCCAGGATTATATAACTGAATCAAAATGATACCAGCCAACAACTCCGCATTTTGTTGAATTAATGTACCGATAAGAGATATTGGGGATGTAGCACCCGCCATTGGATTTGTTCCAATATTAATTGGTATATTATATTTTGCTGTTTCTCGGATTAGCATAGTTGCTTCCTGTCTATACATCAAAGGACTTGTCACAAATGCTGCTGAGGAAATAATGTGCCTTTTTATTAGAGCTTCTACTCCTCCAACAACTTTAATTACAATATTAATTGAATCTAACACTCCCTCATAACCACTCTCAGGAGTAATTCCATAAAAACCATGTTTTTCAGAATTGTTTAATATACTCTCAGTACAATGAGGTGACATTGAAGCTTCTGGAACATCTGAAGGATTTACTAAACAACAATTATTATAATAATCCAATCCGTCTACTAATCTTACTAAATCATTTAAATCTTTTAAAGTAGCTTTTCTAATTTCATTTGTCACAAAGTCAAAAACGAAAGGGCATTCTCCTCCTACTTGAGGATAAACTCTTTTATATTCTATTCTATGATCGTATTTAGGATTTCTTCCATGTAAATAAAACCTTGATGGAGATTTCTTAATCATTTCTTCAACAAAATTTTGATTAAATTTTGCAATTTTTTTTTCCTTGTCAACTATTACACCTGATTTTTCAAGGAGATTTAATATAGTCTGATCAAAGAATTTAACGCCCGTTTCTTCTAATACTTCTAATGTAGCTAAATGTATGCTATAAAGATCATCTTTACTGAATATTCTATAAGGTTTTTTAATTTTAGCACTAAGTAGATTAGATGCCAAAGGTATCCTATATAAATTTCATAATTACATCGATATAAAACTTTAGGGGAAAAATATGATTTTTCTAATGTAACTAGTTATATATAAAAGTGAAATAATAAGTTATTGTGTGACTATCTAATTATTTAAAGAATGATAGTAATAACTGTCCTGATATTTTTATTTGTTATTTTAATAAGATTCATCTGTATTTTCTTAGCTAATGTGCAGCAATTTCTTTACTAATCTAACCGCTTCAATAGCATTTTCAGCATATCCATCCCCCCCTATCTCCTTCACCCATTCTTTTGTTACTGGAGCTCCACCAAATATTACTTTTATTTTATTTCTTATTCCCTCCTTTTGAATTGCCTCAATAATTTCTTTTTGAGAAGGTAATGTTGTGCTTAACAATGCTGAAGCTCCTACTATATCCGCATTTATTTCCTTAGCTTTCTCAACAAATCGATTTGCGGGGACATCAATTCCTAAATCATAGATTTCGAAACCTGCTGCGTAAAGCATGGAGCCAACTATATTTTTACCTATATCATGTATATCTCCACGAACTGTCCCTAAAATAATTTTTCCCAGAGTCTTTCTCTTAATACTTGTAAGTTCAGGTTCAATTATTCGTAATATTTCTTGAGTGGCTTCACCAGCTGCGATTAGATGGGTGAGAAATAGTTCTCCATTTTCAAATTTTTCTCCTACAATCCTAAGCGCCTTCGTTATACTCTTATTAATGATATCTATCGGAGGTATTTTTTGATCAAGTGCAAAATTCACATATTCTTTTAATTTAGTTTCATCTAAATCTAAGATAGCTTTCTCAATTTTTCTAAATATTGATTCTTCCGGAAGGTTCATAGTAATAACCATTAGGGATACATATATTGTAATTTTTATTAAAATCTGTCATAAAATTTACTATTTATTTAATTAACATAATGTTATTGCTATTAATTATTATTTAATTATTCCAATTTTTTTAAGTGAATCAATTGTTGATTCTATGGTATGAATTTCTGGACTTTTATCAGTAACGATATCTGGATATTTTAAACCTGTAGCAGTCACAATACACACGGTAGTTTCATCCTTATCAATACACTTCTGTTCAACTAATCTTGTTAATCCAGCTATTGAACACGCTGAGGCCGGTTCGACGAATACACCTTCCTTGTTAGCTAATAATTTTTGGGCTTGAAGAATTTCATCATCAGTTACATCAACAGCTAACCCATTGGATTCCCTTAGTGTTGACAATGATTTCGCAGGTGAAACTGTAGACGCTATTGGATATGCGATTGATGTGGTATAATCTCTAAGAATCATAAATTGCTTCTTTTCTTTAAAAGCTCTACTTGTTGGGTTAAATACCGATGATTCAACACTATACATTCGAGGTAACTCATTTGCAGCCCAATCTAATTCCTTAATTTCTTTAAAAGCTCTCCATGAATCATAGAAGTTACCGCCTGCTCCAACGGAGAGAACATGGTCTGGATATCTCCATCCTAATTGTTCCACAATTTCTAATCCAATCGTTTTTTTTCCTTCATGGCTATAAGGTGATTGTGGTTTTCCTTCCCATTCGTGTCCCCCACCTAAAACACTGAAAACCCAGCCATATTGCTTATGAAGCTTTGTGGCAAGTTGCTCAAATATTTCTTGTGTTCCAGATAATTTGTAGAGTATAGCATTAAAAATGATCATCTGTGCTATCCGTGGAATGGGATAGTAATCTAAGTATGGAATAAAAATAACTGATCTCAATCCTGCTTTTGTAGCATACGCAGCTAGAGAAGCACCAAGATTACCACAAGTAAAAGCGGATACAGTATCTCTTCCCCATTCTACCGCTTTTGAGATTAAGACAGAAGCTTCTCTGTCTTTATGACAACTCGTAGGATTAACCGTTTCATCTTTGATATATAACTTGTTCATGCCAAAATATTCTCCTAGTTTTTTACAGCGTCTTAGTGGAGTAAAACCCTCATCCAAAGTAAGTATATTACCGCTTTTTTCAATGGGAAGAAGTTCTTTATAACGCCAGAGACTAGCTCGTCGAGAGGAGATCTGAGATTTGCTTACTTCACTGGCCATTTTATCGTAGTCATACAATATTTCTAAAGTATTATTATATGGGTGTGCCTTATCCGGTTTAGAGCATTTAGGGCAAAAATAGATATCTGATACTGTATATTCTTCATTACAATTTATACAACGAATTACAGAACTAAAACTCAATTTCTTTCACATCTAAACTACGTATGAAGAACAAATATTATTATCATCAAATTTATTCATATGATCAATAGTTTATCTCTATTATAAATTATTAATTATATTCGATATATTAAAAAACATAAAATCTTCTGTTTTATAATTGGCTAGCTTAAAATTAGTTAGTGAATATACCTTATTAATCTAAATAGAAAAATGTAAATAAACAGTAACTATTCAGCAAGTTGTAATGGTGAGTTAAAATGGCAATACCCAAGATTAATGTCTTAACTAAAGAAGAAGTTGAGTCGATCCACTTATCATCACTTAACATTCTAGAGCATGTAGGAGTATACTTACCTAAAAAAGAAGTATTAAATATGCTTGATAATCAAGGAGCACAGATAGATTACAAAAAGAACATTGCAAAGATCCCTTCTCATGTAGTTGAAGAGTATATACATAAAGCACCATCGGAGATCACATTATATGCACGAGATCCAAACTTTGTTATGACTCTGAAGCCTGGAAATATTTATTTTAGTCTTGGAGGAGGCCCAACTCAAATAATTGATATGAAAAATAACGTATCTCGAGAAGCTTCACTTAACGATTTGAAAGAATTAATAAAAATTGCTGATGCTCTTAATAACTTTTCTCAAATAGGCGAGGTTGTTGTTCCTTCCAATGTACCTCCGGAATTATCTACATATTACATTTGGGTGTCTCTATTAAAAAATACCCGTAAAAATGTCATAATGTATGTAGGCGATGCGGGATGTGTCCGGGATGGTGTTAGAATGGCTTCCATAGTTGTAGGAAGCGAGGAGGAGTTAGTTAAGAAGCCAATAATATTTTTTTCGGGTTGTATCGGCCAGCCTTTAACATACGAAAAATTGTTTCTTGAAGGTTTCATTGAAGTAGTGAAACATAGAATCCCCCTGATGGTATTCTCAGGAGTTATGGCTGGTGCGACTAGTCCAGTGACACTCGCTGGAACTTTAGCACTTTCCAATGCAGAGGTTCTAAGTGGAATTATGCTTGCACAAATGATTAGTCCTGGTACGCCGGTAGTCTATTCGAATTGGTCGAGAATTTTTGATATGAAATCGGGAAATGTTAGCTTCGGTTCTCCGGAATTTACACTATTTAGAATTGCAGTATCCCAACTTGCTCAGCGGTATAATATACCCATATGTAATAGTGGTTTTCAAACGGATTCCAAATTATTAGATGCTCAGAATGGATTCGAACAATATAATGCATTAATCTCCTTATTGGCTGGATCAAACTTAATCCTTGGAGGTACTATGGATGGCGCAAATTTAGTAGATCCATTAAGCTGGGTAGTGGATGATGAATTAGCTGCTGGTTTTCTTAGAGTAATGAAAGGATTACAAATAGATCATGGAACTTTAGCATTGGATGTTATACAAAATGTTGGTCCAGGACTTGGACATAATTTCTTAGCGGTGGAGCACACTCATAGAAATCTTAAGAAGGAACATTGGCTAGACTACAAAATTATGGAGAGACGTCCACTAGCTACATGGAAAAAAAATGGTGCAAAAGAATGTAGACAAAGAGCCAAGGAGATACTTAAGGAGAAACTTAAATCATATATACCAGAGCCATTGCCCGTAGATATACAAAAAAAGTTAGATGCTATAATCAAAGAAGCAAAAACAAAGCTTCTTTAGAATTGGCTGAACAGTAAATATAAACAAAATATGGGATAAAAATGTGTGAAATAGTGGAAAACTTATATAAAGCAGTTCTAGACGGTAACCGGAGCCTTGCCGAGCATGCTGCTAAAGAATCTATAATGAAAAAAATTGACCCTTTAAGAGCAATAGAGGATGGATTAGTAAAAGGAATCGAAGAAGTTGGTGAAAAATTTGGTAAAGGCGAGGTATTTCTAACAGATTTAATAATGGGTGCTGAGGTTTTTAAAGCAGGTCTTGAGGTTTTAAAACCTGAACTATCGAAAAAAAAAGTTGAATTAAAAAGTAAAGGAGCTATTGTTTTAGGTACAGTTGCAGGAGATATTCATTCTATAGGAAAGGATATTGTAGCCGTTCTTCTTACAGCTGCTGGATTTACACTATATGATATTGGAGTAGATGTCCCGGTTGAAAAGTTTATTAACAGTGTAACAGAATTGAAGCCAGACATTCTCGGAGCCTCTGCATTGATGACTACCACAATAAGTCAGCAAAAAAAGATTGTTGAAGCTTTAAAAAAAGCTGGTCTTAGAGACAAGGTAAAATTTATTATTGGAGGTGCGGCTGTATCCGAACGTTGGTCAAAAGATATTGGTGCTGATTCCTGGGCTTTAACCGCATACGAAGCTATTAAGAAATGTCAAGAACTTATGTATAAGAAATAACACTAATAGCTTATTATGAAGATCAATGGTACATTCATCTTTCTTATTCATTCTTAGATAATAGTATGTATCACAATTGGTTAGCTTACTTTTATATACCTTCATAGAGTATATTCTTGTCAGCA
>CAZAXO010000125.1:0-6778 GCA_964489085.1 uncultured Candidatus Bathyarchaeia archaeon | reverse complement strand
CATAGTTGTATTCTACGTCGAGTGGTCCGAAGCAGTCTTCGCATACTGCTTGTCTGGTTGGGGGGTAAGTCTTGCCGCATTCGCGGCATTTTAGTGCTTTTATTTTGAGTGTTTCCCGCCTCCTTACATAACATCGTTATCTCTATGATTCTTCCTATATATACTTTTATGATTATATGATTCCAATAGGAATATATAAAAAAATATGGTGATCTTATTCCAAATGATTCAGTAGAACATATAATACTATCTAATTCAGTCTCGTTTGAAAATGTACGGATCTTTTCCTATAATAACTAGAGCAGGATGCTTAACCTGATAACTAATTACTAAATACTATTATGAAAGATAAAATGATTTTTTTTACTTAATTTACATATCTATTTTTTAGAGAGGATTTCACTTAATTTCTCTTTTTCAAGGGAACTCTTTTCATCAGAGGTTAGATGATTAGGAAACCAATTAGGTTTTTTTCTATTCTTATAATAGTTCCTTACAGACCGTCGGAGAGCACTTATAACTAAAAAACCACAAGAATGCTTAGCTACTGGAAATCCATCTAATTCATTGGAAATCTGATCACTAGAGACCTTCCACGCTTCATCTAAAGATTTTCCTTTAACCATACTTGTAACGATACTTGCAACGGCTATAGTAGCGGCTCCTCCATAGCTTTCAAATGATGCATCTATAATCTTTCGAGTATTTTCATCTATATTTAAGTAAATTACAATCATATCTCCTCCCTCCAGACTACCTGCTTTAGCTGATGCGTTCATATTTAGCAACGTACCTAAATTTTTAGGGTTTTTAAAAAGTTCTAAAATTTTTGGATAGTATAGAGTAGGCATCCTATCTGACAATTTCTATTGAATCTCTCTTCAAATTACATTAAATGTTTCTAAGCTCTATAATACAAGATTGATCCTGACTGTATATTAAACTAGCAAACTATCGTGTCAATATTCATAGATACTTTAATACTGCTTCTAGATTATTTTCAGCTGTTAAAGGTGTATTGGCAAATCTATTGTTAGGATTAAAATGATAGTCTACTACTGCTTTGAAATCTTTAAGCATGTGACCTGTCAGAATACCAACAACAGTTTCATCAGCTTTGATTACACCCTGTTCGACGAGTTTTTTCATGCCTGCTACTGTTGCTGCTGATGCGGGCTCGCATCCAAATCCGTTTCTACTTATCATAGCCATAGCATCTAATATATCATCATCTGAAACTCGTGTTACGACACCGTCTGTAAATTCTAGTGTACGTAAAGCCTTTTTCAAGTTAACCGGTTTGAGTATTTCTATCGCACTTGCCTTTGTTTCAGCTTTAATATTTTTCCTATCTAATTCATGATAATATTCTTTTATGATATCATTGACATGATTTGTTTTATTCCATCTTACTTTTATTTCATTATATAATTCATATAGTGTAGCTGCACCTTCTGCATTAACTACTGCCATCCGAGGTTTTTTCTTTATCCAACCATAATCATACAATTCCATAAATGCCTTACCAAAAGCTGAGGTATTACCTAGATTTCCACCAGGAAACACAATCCACTCCGGCACTACCCAATTTAGATGATCTAACACCCTATACATCATAGTCTTTTGTCCTTCAAGTCTAAAGGGATTTAAAGAATTAACTACATAGATACCTTTCTCTGTTGCAAGTTCTTTAACCATAGCCATAGCATCATCAAAATCTCCTTTCACTTGCACAACTTTCGCTCCATAAGCTAGCGTTTGAGCAAGTTTACTCTTCGCTATTTTCCCTGCTCCAACAAGTATTAAAGCTTCCATATCTAGCTCGTTAGCAGCAAAAGCAGACGCAGAACTTGAAGTATTTCCAGTTGAAGCACAGACAACACTCTTAGCTCCAACCATCTTCGCATGAGTAAAAGCGGTAGCCATTCCATTATCTTTGAACGAGCCAGTTGGATTATCTCCCTCAAACTGCAGCCAAAAGTTTTCAGTTTGTAAGCCAATATGCTCAGCAACTTTAGTTAAATGAAATGGCTTCGTTCTTCCTTCAGCGCCATCTAAGGAAACGAGCTTCTGATTATAGTCATCATAGACTTCAGTGTCCATACCCACAAAATTAAGAAATTCTCTATACCGCCAGACTCCACTTTCATTAAAAATATTCTCTCTATATTTTCTCCTATTGAGAAAAATTTCTTGTAAACTCTTTGAGAAATGACCTTTATATTTTACATCAAGCAATTCGCCGCAATCACATGCTGTCCTCGTTTCTTCAATACCATACTTTTTTCCACAACTAGGAATTATACACTGTTGCCACGATTCAGCTATCATACAACTCAACTCATAGTATGTCTTTAATATATTTATACTCTCAATTTTAAGATCTCGTCTTTTGAAGAAGGCTTAACAAAGATATAATTATCAAAGGTATCTCTTCCATAATGAACTTCAATTTTTTTGTCTGTCACATTCCTAGCAGTTTTACTATGGCAAGGTATTCACCATCTAAATATCACATGGTTCTTTGCGATAACTAGTATTCTTTTGATAGTCTTTGCTGCAGGACTTACCGTTTATGGGATACATGAATTAAATGAAGCGGATGTTATACCCCCTATTATTGAACACGTCTGGGACATTAATCCACCCATAAATCAAGATGGAACCTATCCCTTCAATCATGAAAAGGGTACACTCGGACTGGTATTGAAATCACTTGTTGGATATGATGGAAATCCTTCTCTCACAGAAGTCTTAGGATACCTTATCTTCTGGATTATTATCGGATTATACCTTGTTAAAAGATTGTTAATACCCCCAAATTTCGGCGAGCTAGATGATATCAAGACCTATAACTATTGTTCTCCTAGCAGGGTGCTTATTTTATTCCATTCAATAAGTTTATAAGATCAAACATAAATCATAACAATGTTATATTTCCGTGGTGATAAATCTATGGTGGCAAGAAATATAACTGATATGTTATCCAAAAAGGCAATCAGTAGAAGACGTTTCAGAAAATCTGCATCATTGTTTGCACTTTTAAGTTTTACTCTGCTGAGTGTTAACTAGCTATTAAAATAGGAAAAACCATGACAGAAAAACAAAGAAAAAGAGTCAAACTGAAAATTTCAGGGATGACCTGTGCAAATTGCGCTACTACAATCGAGAAATCACTATCAAATCTTAAAGGCGTTTCAAATGTACAGGTGAATCTAGGAAATGAAGTTGCTTCAATAGAATATTCTCCTAAAAAAGTAAAGCTAACCCATATAGAAAAAGCAGTAACAGATGTAGGATACGGCATAGTAGATGAAAAAACTGTAATTAAAATCGGTGGCATGACATGTGCTATGTGCGTAAAAACTAATGAAGACGCACTTATAAAACTTGATGGAGTCATAAAAGTCAATGTTAATCTCTCTGCTGAAAAAGCATATGTTACATACAATCCAAAGATAACAACGATAACTGACATGAAAAAAGCTATTGAAGATGTTGGTTATCAGTATCTTGGTGTAGTGGGAGAAGAAACAGAAGATATAGAAAAAAAAGCTAGGGAGAAAAATTTAAAAGAAAAACGTAATAGAATCATCATCGGCTTTGCAGTAAGCATTCCTTTAATGGTTTTAATGTATCTTCCCGTAAAGTTTCCTTTCAAAATGGCATATTTTATGTTTATAATATCCACTCCTGTTTTTGTTTATATTAGTTATTCAATATTCAAAGCTGCCTATCGCGCTCTTAAAAATAAAAGCCTCAATATGGATGTCATGTATTCTATGGGTATAGGTGTGGCATTTGGATCAAGCATTCTAGGTACTTTTAGCGTTATACTTTCACGTGAAATTTTGTTTTATGAAACAGCTATCATGCTCGCTACATTTCTCACACTTGGACGATATTTAGAGGCAAGAGCAAAAGGAAAAACATCAGAAGCGATAAAAAAATTGATGGGTTTACAACCGAAAACTGCTACTGTCGTTCGAAATAATAAGGAAATTGAAATCCCTATAGAAGATGTTCAGATAAAAGATATTGTTATTGTTAAACCAGGAGAAAAAATCTCTGTAGATGGAGAAGTTGTCTATGGTGAAAGCTTTGTTGATGAGTCGATGATAACTGGAGAGCCTATTCCAGTGATAAAGAAAAAGGGTGATAGTGTTGTTGGTGGAACTCTTAATGATAATAGCATACTTAAATTCAAAGCAACAAAAATAGGAAAAGATACGATGCTCTCTCAAATCATTAAACTTGTGGAAGAGGCTCAGGGTTCAAGGCCACCAGTTCAAAGGATCGCTGACAGGGCTGTGAAATATTTTATTCCAACGGTGCTAGCAATAGCTATTCTATCTTTTAGTGTATGGTATTTCATTCTAGAGGATGTAATTTCAGGGGATACCTTGCTTTTTTCTATTAAAACATTGATTTCTGTTCTTGTAATAGCATGTCCCTGCGCTCTTGGACTTGCAACACCTACCGCTGTAACTGTAGGTATTGGACGGAGCGCTGAACTTGGTGTTCTCATTAAGAACGGTGAGGCACTTGAGATTCCTCAGAAACTAACAACAATAGTATTCGATAAAACTGGAACTCTAACTAAAGGAGAACCAGAAGTAACGGATATCATTAGTATTGGAATGAAGAATGAAACACTTCTGAAGTTGGTGGCTAGTGCAGAGAAGAATTCGCAACACCCTCTAGCAACGGCGATAACGAGGAAGGCACATGAAAAAGAAATTAAATTGACGAAGAGTAACGGTTTTGACACTTTACGTGGTAAAGGAGTACGTGCAAAAGTCAATGGGAAAGAGATCATTATTGGTAATAGGATGCTTTTCAAGGAAAGAAATATTTCATATCCTTTAGAGGTTGAAGAAAAAATAGTGCAACTTGAAAATGAAGGAAAAACCGTGATATTAACTGCTCTTGATAAAAGGATCTCTGGTATAATTGCTATATCAGATACATTAAAGGCCACAACAAAAAATGCAATTCAAATGTTGAAAAACATGAAGCTTAAGGTCACTATGATTACAGGTGATAATGCCAGAACTGCAAATGCGATAGCAAAGCAAATTGGAATTGAAAAAGTGCTTGCTGAAGTGTTACCGCAGGACAAAGCTAAGGAGGTAAAAAATCTTCAAAGGAAAGGAGAGGTAGTAGCCTTCGTTGGTGATGGTATAAATGATGCGCCAGCACTTGCTCAAGCTGATGTTGGCATAGCAATTGGCAGTGGTACAGATGTAGCAATAGAGAGCGGTGAGATAGTCCTTGTAAAAGATGATCTTATAGACGCAGTTGCTGGTCTACAATTGAGTAAAAAGGTGATGACAAGGATAAAGCAAAACATATTCTGGGCTTTTGCGTATAATACCGCATTAATTCCTATTGCTGCTGGGATATTGTATCCTTTTTTTGGAATCACTTTTAGACCCGAACTTGCAGGATTGGCAATGGCTATGAGCTCTGTAACGGTAATTTCTCTATCTTTAATGTTGAAAAGATATGTACCACCTGCAAAAAAATAAAAAAAGAAGGAGGTGCAATAAAATGGCTATAGATCCAATATGTAAAATGGTTATTGACGAAAAAACAGCGACGCTTAAGAGTGAATATAACGGATCAATGTATTACTTCTGTGCGCCAGGATGCAAAAAAATGTTTGATGAAAATCCAGAGAAATATATTGATATTAAGTAAACGTTACATAATATAACTACTGATTGATCGTAACAGCACACGTACTGATATCCCTTCATTTTTCTCTAGTTGTTGGATAGATTTTCTAAGTAATTGACAAGTAAGAGTTTACTCCTAATTTCATTTAATAAATAGCTAGCTCTGGTTGTGTGAATATTATACTCTATTAGAACAGCTTATTCAAGAGTATCACGTTAAATATCCTAATTATGTTGAACTTCATAAGGTCATTGATAAAGACCAGATTAAAATTGAAAAATGTAAGTAAAATTCACTAGTGACTAGCTCATTTTGTGTAATACTGCAAAAGACGTAAATAGATTAAAAATAAATGATAATTGTTATCAGATGTAACGAGATAGCACTGCATAAAATTAGATTAAAGTGTATATTTGCTTCTCTGTTTCTACTCTAATTATTTAGATGAGAAACGTGGGATCCATTTGGGTACTCTACTTTTATATTCCAAATAAGCCTTTCCAAATACTCTTTCTAAATCATTTTCTTCAAATGTTGCTAAGTAATCGTAGACAATAAATATGAGTATGTAAGTTACAAGCGATAATAGTGAAAAAGTTACGAGAACAAACCCAGCGTAAACAAATAGAACTCCAAGATATAATGGATGACGCGCATACATTTGAATACCCGTATCTATTACAGCAGGTTTCTCTTGCTTTTGATGGAACAATTCTTTTTCTGCTAAACGTACTATAATAAAACCAATTAAAATTACAGTAAGAGCCATAATTAGTCGTATCCACCATGGTGCATAATCTGCAAATACAACTGAAAACTTTAATACGAAAGAATCTACGATCCAAACACATAGAAATATGATCAAACAACTTAATTGTAAGATATGTGAATAGGGGCTCTCTCTTCCTAATAGCTGTTCATGTTCTGTGATGATAACCACACCTTCTAGACTCTATACAAATTATTATCAAATCCTTTTAATAAATAATCTATGTTTATTAATTCAAAGTGAATTGAATAGGACAACAATAGCGATACATCTATTTTGAGATATGGAAATAAAGGATTAAAGCTAATTGACGAGATTGCTTACTTA
>CAZAXO010000124.1:0-6842 GCA_964489085.1 uncultured Candidatus Bathyarchaeia archaeon | reverse complement strand
AATTGATTAGCACTGACTCATTCCAATATTTCGCGATATTACATAACGATAAAGTAACGGGAATTAAAGAAGGAAAAAGAGAGTTTGGTTTACAAGTAGAAGTTAGATGCTGGGATAGTATTGATGCAAGAATAGCTTCACCTAAAAAGTTGCCTTATGAAAAACTAGATAGAATAGCTACACGAATAACTTCGAATATCCCTAATATTGTAAGTGTAACGTATAATATTACTAAAAAACCTCCCTCAACAATAGAAGCTGTCTAAAAAAAACATGTTTAATTTATTTTTTATATAAGATTCAATATTACATTAAGGGAATATATTTTGACTCAATGTGATTACTGTGGCGTAGAAGTAGATTTACCATTCATATGTAGATACTGCGGAGCACAATCTTGTGTAGATCATAGGTTGCCTGAAGCACATAACTGTTCCAATTTATTCGAAGCAAAACCACCTTATACAGAAGAAAGAATAAAAACTTATCCCTCCATTTATTCACGGACACTAAATCAACAAAATTTTAAAAATAGAGAACTCAGGGATTTAGTCATTACTTGGTTAATTCTTTCATTCTGCTTTTCTGTCAGATACTTATTTACTACGATCAGTACATTTACAGTCTACTTTGTAATATCATTAACAACATTAGGATTAGGATTTATCGGCCATGAGCTAGCTCATAGGACAATAGCTAGACGTTTAGGTTGTTTAGCGGAATTTCGTTTATGGCCCTTAGGTTTAGGTATGGCATTGTTATTCGCATTAATTTCTGGAGGTACTTTCATATTTGCTGCTCCTGGCGCAGTATATATCGGCCCGAAAATGGGAGGGCTCGGTGGCATAACAAAGAGAGAAACAGGTTTAATATCACTAGCTGGCCCACTAGCGAATATTTTAGTAGCAATAGGATTTTATAGTTTAAGTGTCCTAACGGGGGCTACTGCTATCATAGGAATTTTGGGATTTCAATTGAATATGTGGTTAGCAACATTCAATCTCATCCCTTTTGGAATGATGGATGGGTATAAAATATTCAAGTGGAATCCAATTATATGGGGTATTATATCAATTCCAGTATGGGTAGTAAGTTTTATGTCGTTCATTAGATAGATGATGGGATTGTGATGATGATAAAATGAATTTTAAATCTTTTTTACATAAATATGGAAGACTAAAAAGAATTCCAAGAACCGGATGGTTATTACATGGAGTATCTTATAGTGATGTAGAATCTGTTGGCGATCATACATTACGTACCACTCTTATAGCCATGATATTTGGAAGACTACTTAAAACGAATAATAAAAAAGTGAATATAGTGAAAATATTGGAAATGGCTTTACTTCATGATTTAGCTGAAACGATGATTTTAGATTTCGATAAAAAAATTTCGTCACAAGTAGGTGAGGAGTTTAAGAATAAATTTGAAACAATTGCAGAGAAGATGATCCTTCAAGATCTACCTGTCGAATTAAGAAAGCGTTACTTCCACATTTTAAAAGATTTCCATATGCAAAATTCTGTTGAAGCTAGGATTGTCAAATCAGCAGATAAATTGGAGATGGTGCTACAAGCATTAGAATATAAATCTCAATACTCTAATGAGATCCTTAATGACTTTTATACTGATATACATGATATAGAAGATTTTTCGGATAGTGATATTAAAAAACTTATTGAATGTTTAAAAACAAAAATAAACGAATAAACATGTATGCCTAATTTAAATTGGTGATTAGATTTGATAGTGTAAATGATAGTTCAAATAAAAAGAAAAAAATTCAATCAAAAAGAATAGGAATATAGAGATATGAATCAAAAAAATAGCGATAATAAACTAAATGAACGAGCTTTGAGACTTCACCATTTTTATAGAGGTAAGATAGAAACCTCAATAAAATGTGAAATAAAGGATCTTTTAGATTTTGCTATTTGGTATACACCTGGTGTAGCTGAACCATGTAGAGCTATTCAGAAAAATAGAGAGAGAGTTTTCGATCTTACGAATAGATGGAATTCGATAGCTGTTGTATCTGATGGTACAAGAGTACTTGGCTTAGGAGATATTGGTCCTGAAGCAGCTTTACCTGTAATGGAAGGTAAAGCATTACTCTTTAAATATTTAGGTGGAGTAGATGCTTATCCTCTATGTCTTTCAGCAAGGAAAGCAGAAGATATAGTACAAGCAGTTAAATGGTTAGAACCTTCTTTTGCTGGTATAAATCTGGAAGATATTGAAACACCTAAATGCTTCAAGATACTCGATATCCTAAAAGAAGAACTGGAAATTCCAGTCTGGCATGATGATCAACAAGGTACCGCAACAGTTTTAGTAGCTGCTTTAATTAATGCATCAAAAATAGTTAAAAAAAATTTTAATGAATTACGTATAACTATAGTTGGAGCTGGTGCAGCTGGTCTAACAACGTGTAGATTATTAGTAATGGCTGGAATAACTGCGGATAATATCATTATTGTGGATAGTAAGGGTATACTCAACAAAGATAGAGAGGATCTGAATACGCTCAAAACTAAGGAAAAATGGCGTTGGTGTTTAAATACCAATAAAGAAGGGAGGGAGGGCACTTTAATGGAGTCTTTGGAGAGCAGGGATGTATGTATAGGATTGTCAAGACCTGGTCCAGGAGTTATCAAGCCAGCTATGATTAGAAATATGGCTAAAGATCCGATTGTATTTTCATGTGCCAATCCAATTCCTGAAATATGGCCGTGGGTGGCAGAAAAAGCTGGAGCAAAAGTTACTGGAACAGCAAGGTCTGATCTTCCTAATCAAGCAAATAATTCATTAGCTTTTCCAGGTATTTTCAGAGGTGCTTTAGATGTTCGAGCGCAGACTATCACAGATGAAATGTGTATTGCAGCAGCAAAAGAGATAGCTGCTTATGCATTAAATAAACTAGATAAAAGACATGTTCTCCCTTCAATGGATGATAAAATGGTGTACCCAAGAGTCGCCAAGGCAGTAGGTATAAAAGCGATAGCTCAAAAAAAAGCTCGTAGATTATTAGATGGAAATAAAATCTTTGATGAAGCATTACAACACATTGAACGTTCAAGAAAGCAAATGATAGCAATGAAAAAATTTACTCTAATAACTTCGCCGCCTTAATCATATTCGTTTTTAAAAGAATCTCTTGAACGCGATTCAAATCTGAATAATCATTGATATTATAAAAGGTTAACAACTGAGGATCTAATTGCTTACAATATTCTATGGGAATGAATTGAATATTTTTTAAATGTTTTATAAAATTACGAAAACTAATATTAGGATTTTGAATATACAGATATATTGATCTTTTCAATGCTTCGACTTTATATATAGCATGTAAAGGTTCAATATACCCATTTTCCCATACAGGAATAACCGCATCTCCTTTCGTCTTTGTGTTAAGTAATAATTTTAAAATGTTAATATTTAAAAGAGGAGTATCACAAGGTAAGACTAACAAATACTCTGAGGACACTATTGAAATAGCCGAAAGAAGACCATTTAATGGACTGTTTCCAAAATATTTATCTTTTAAAATAATTACTCGATTATGCTTTTTATTAGCATTAATTACGTTATTAAAAATATTAGGTATTGTAGTCACAATTATAATATTATTTGATATGATTAACGCATTTGATATTACATAGGATATCATCGGCTTGTCAAGAATCTTAACTAATGCTTTAACTTCACCAAATCGACTACTTACTCCTCCAGCTAATATGACTATGCTAATCAAAAAACTTTAGAACTCCTAAACCGCTAATTTCGTTTATATTCGTACAAAATTTAAGTTAATGTATAATACAAAGAAAATAAATATTTAGATTTACTTGGTAATTGAGTGTTACTAATTTAAATTTCTTCGATGTATCACATAATAAAACTATGCTAACGATAAGCTTCAGGTAATGTTTTAACAGAAATTTCTGCGAATCTTCCAAATATTTCTTCTATATCATCAAGAGTAAAATGTTTAGTCTCAATTATTGGTGTTGCTAAATTAAAATCATCCGTATTATCTGTAACTAATCGTATTCCAAATCGTAAAGCATCATCATAAAGGGGCGTCCCTGGAAAAGGCGTTGTAAGAGATACAAATATTTGAACTCCTAACTTTTTTAATTCTTCCATGAATTTTTCTGTTTCATGTATAGTTTCCCAAGTATCTTCAGGTGTAGGTACTAAGAAGCTGCATACTGGTTGAATTCCCGAGTCGAAACACCATTGTATAGCTTTTTTTACCTGTCTGATAGTTATTCCTTTTTTAATAGACTCTAGAATCTTTTGAGAACCGGATTCTACACCAAATTGAATTGAGAAACATCCACTATCTGCTAGTTGTGAGATGAGCTCTTTATTAATTGTATTCACTCTTGATTCGCATATCCATCTTATTCCCATTTCACAGAAGCCATTTGCAATTTTTTTTGTTCTATCATGAAAAACAGTAAAGGTATCATCTGCAATAAAGATAAAATCTGGTGAGATCGTTTTATATATTGACTTAACCTCAGATATAACATTTTCAGGACTTCTAATACGATACTGTCCTCCTGACAAAGCTTTCGCTGCACAAAAAACACAATTATAAGGACATCCGCGGCTAGTTATAATAGATGCTGGAATCTTATAGCTGCTTAACGAAAAAAGATCTCTAGCGGGAAAAGGAAGTGCATCGAGATTTAAATTATAAGGACGATCAGGATTATGAATTTTTGTAGCGTTTGAAGATTTATAGGAAATACCTGCTATGGTTTTTAATTTTGTTTTCCCTTCTAGAGCTTTCATAAGATCTAACAATATGTATTCTCCTTCACCTCTAACAACTGCATTGATCATAGGTTGTTCAATAGTTTTATCAGCTGTAAAAGTGACATGTGGACCACCAAGAACTGTAAAAACATCACTATCAATTTTTTTTGCTTCATCAGCTATTTTCAAAGCATTTTTATATGTATATGTAGCTGCTGAAATACCTAATAATCTAGGTTTATCTTCTTCTATAATTTTTTTTATTTTTTTAATTTCTAAGTTGTCTATTGCTGCATCAACAACTTTCACAGAATACTTAAAATTAATTAGAGTGGACGCAATATAAGCTAAACCTAATGGAGGACATAAAATTACATCTTTAACGTATGCATTTAAAGGAGGGGGTAAGGGAGGCTGGATTAATAGAATATCACTCAAGATAATTCAGCTTGCCATTAATACTTGATTAAGCTAAATATTTTTATAATTAGACATTTTTCTTAATTAAAAAGGTTCTGATTCAATTATAAAAGCATGTTTAAATATATGTCGATTTACTTTCATTATGCAAAGGTGAATATATTGAGTGAGACTACCTCTGTTTCAATGCCAATCTGTAATTGGTGTAGTAAACTGATATTACCAGATGAGGAATCGGTGAAATTTTCATGCCCTGATTGCGGAAATTTTATTCTATGGCGATGTGAGAAATGTAGAAATTTTGGGCGTCCATATAAATGTCCTCAATGTGGATTTATAGGACCTTAAATCCGTTACAGTCTAATATACATAATTTAACTAATAGATGAATTATAAAGGAATGAATCTGCAATGGCGAATATGTTAACTTCAATTAAAATTCTTCCAACAGACTCTAATATTAACATTACAGAATTCAAGAAGACCCTATTAAACTCTTTACCCGCAGGAGCCAAATTACATAAAATTAATGAAGAGCCAATAGCTTTTGGTTTAGTGTCAGTCATAATTCATTTAATAATGGACGAGAAAAATAGCAGTATTATGGAAGAAGTAGAAACAGTTTTAAAACAGAATGAGAAAGTAAGTGAAATACAAGTTACAGGAATGACACGTTTGGATTAATGAGTAAAATACGTATTTTTAAAGAAAAAGGCAAAGATGAGTTAACATCTTATCCAATAGAATATACAAAAGTCAATAACTAATGAATATTGAAATAGTACTTAAACATAATATTAATGTGTGGGGAGTAAATCAATTAAATATTAAAAATTTATTGTGTAGTGACTATTTTGTCCGGTGGAGAGTTTCAAGTAAGAGTAGCCGATGCTAAACAAAGAGATGTTGGGCATGGTAAAGTCCGAATAGATAATCAAATTATGCAGAAACTTTCTATGACTGCTGGAGATTTTGTTGAAATTAGGGGAAAAAAGAAAACTATAGCAATAGCGTGGCCTGCGTATGCTGAAGATCAAGAACAAGAGATTATACGTATGGATGGACTTATTAGACGAAATTCTGGAGTTGCTTTAAATGAATACGTCACAATTAGGAAAACTGATGTTATTGAAGCGAATCTAATTGTATTCGCACCGACAGATGTAAGACTGAATGTAGACGAAGAATTCATAAATTTTGTACATAGACGATTCATGGATATGCCATTTGCTGAAGGAGATATGGCTATGCTCTCCATATTTGGGAGCGCAATTCCACTTATCATTTTAAGGAGTCGTCCAAAAGGACCAGTCAAAGTAACAGATACAACTAAAATCCAAGTTCTAAGTGAGCCAGCACCTGAAAAGAAGGGAATACCTATGGTCACTTATGAAGATATCGGAGGATTAAAAGATGCTATACAACGTCTCAGAGAAATGGTGGAATTACCATTAAGACACCCAGAATTATTCCAAAGATTAGGTATTGAACCTCCAAGAGGTGTTTTCCTCTATGGCCCTCCTGGTTGTGGTAAAACGTTACTTGCAAAGGCAGTAGCAAATGAGAGTGAAGCTAATTTTTATGTTATTTCTGGACCTGAAATTATGAGTAAATTTTATGGAGAATCAGAAGCACGACTTCGAGAA
>CAZAXO010000123.1:0-6851 GCA_964489085.1 uncultured Candidatus Bathyarchaeia archaeon | reverse complement strand
TAAATAAATTCCTAGCAAAACTACTTAATGGAATGAAAAAATGGAAGAAATACGTATAGGTATTGTCGGATTAGGTGAAGCCGCTCAAAATTATCATATTCCAGTTTTATCGAAGTTCAAAGACGTGAAAATTGAGGCTGTAGCTGAAATAGACGATAAACGGAGGAAAAGAATTGTAAAGCAATGGAATATTCCACACAACTACAAGCATGACATAGAAATGTATAAAAAATCTAATTTAGATGCAGTATTCGTATGCGTACCAGATTTTCTGCATAATCAAATAGTTGGTAATGCGCTTGAAGATAATCTCCATATATTTTGTGAAAAACCTTTTGGTATGTCTTCAGATAGAGCTTACGATTTTGCAAAAACCGCCTATAAAAGGAACTTGGTTTTAACGGTTGGCTACAATAGTAGGCTTATCAAAAATTTCACGAAAGCCGCTCTTATCATTCAAAATATGAGATTGGGGAAAATAACACATATAAACGGTTGTTTTTTACTTCGTGGACCATATGTTGGATACCTGCCTACAAGCGACTGGTTTTTTAAAGAAAAAAGTGGAGGTGTCTTGTACGACATAGGATGTCATTTCTTCGATATTATAACGTATATACTCTCAGAAAAGATCGCTAACGTTTCAGCTCAATCGATGAACATACTACATTTGGAGACTATTGATAATATAGCAGGCGTTTTTAAGACAGAAAGATCTACCCTAGGTACTTTTAGCATAGGATGGCAAGCTGCTAAAGATGTAAATCCTCTCATCCAAATCTATGGAACAGGAGGATCTTTATTAATCGATCCTATTGAATTTGAAGAAACATATGCGAGCCATAAAGCGATAGAAAAAGTCATGTGGCATCTGAGAAATGCCCGCGCACAAGCACACTGTTCGCTAGAAGGTTATCGAAAACGTTCACAGGTCGATGAAACTTACATTAAAGAAGATAGAACGTTCATTGATTCGATAAAAGGTAAAGGAAAACCTATTGTCCTTATAGATGATGCGATTCATATATTGGAAGTACTTGAAGCAATTAAAGAATCGGTCGAAAAGAAGAAAATGTGTAAAGTTAAGCATCATTCACGTGTGTATACAAGCAAACCCTAACTAACATGCGCTACTGATCTTGATGAAGAGAAGGATTTAAGCAAGTAATGCTGAGCCATCCAAGGAGGATAAGACATTTATAAGCTCTTTTTGCTTATGTAATATTTGCATTCGTAGCAAGTAATTAATTGTAAACTATATACTATATAAAATGAGTGAGTAAGTATCTCCTTTTTTTAAAAAGTTTTATACTTCGAGTTGCCAATTCCATAATAAAGGGTGACAAATCCTCTTTTGCGAAAAAAGCAAGTACGCGTTTTCCACCGAGTGAGAAAATCCAGTCTTTAAATTTAAGATTTCCAGTAAGTAGCATTTTTAATGCTGCAGCTAAATCTTCTAGAATGATTATACTTTTTACCCCAGTTTCATACTGTTCAGTTTGGTGGGTTCTCTCTCCGATTGCTTTTAAATATGATGCGAAAATGATATCGACTCCACATTTTGCTGAAAGCCAAAAATGCCACCAAGGTCTTGCGTTTATTTCTAAAATTTTCATTAATCCATTACTTGAATCTTTTTTGAATTCACAACTCATTAGACCATGATAGCCAATTTTCTTAATGAATTCATTAACCATCTTTTTTTCCTTAGCTAAGCTTGCCAAAGCTACGCTTACACAAAGTGTAGTGTTACCGAAGTCTGTTGGCCAAATTCTTAATCTCTGTCGTGCAAAAAGAACGGTTGGATTATATTCGAGATCATAATATCCTTCGAGTTGAAAAGAATTACTTGGTGGTCCTGAAATAATCTCTTGAAACAGTATCTCGATTCCATATTTTGTCATTAATTTATAGTAAGTAATTAGATCATCAATTGAATGCGCAGTGAATCCTTTCGTAGTTTCTTTATCGGTTGTAGGTATCCTTTTAAGTAATTGACTTATAGATGGTTTGACGAATATAGGATATGTCACTTCTTTTCCAATTCGTTGAACGTCCTTTATATCTTCGGGAAAATAAGTGAGGGGAAAACTTATTCCGGTGTTTTCTAGAGCTTTGTAGAATTTCTTCTTATTAACTAATGTTTCAACGGATTCTTTATCGCCTACCATCAAGTAGAAATCATCTGGTAACTCTTCCTTCAGCTTCGATAAAATAAGAGTATCGAGATCGGATGTTGGGTAAACAACAATACGCTTGTTTAATCTTCTTCCCATTTTCTTTAATAGATTTTTCAGATTTTTTTGATTATGTAATGTATTTACTATGCTTCCTTTACAATATTTACTATAGGTAGCAGAGTCCGCTTTTCGGTTGACAATTAGGTATACATCGACACCATATTTACCAAGATTACGTGCAATCCACAGCCCACTAAAACCACCACCTAAGACGATAACAGGATTTCTGCTTTTTACCATGTCTTTATTAGCCTTCTTTTTCAGTTGCTCAATCTATAGATTTAAAGAAATCTTGTTCAATTTCTTTCATATTCTCTTGTCGTTCAATTCGACTGTACCGCGTCTATCAGATCATTTTGATTTCTTAGTTTATTGACTATAGAGATCATTGTTTCACAGTTTAAAGACCCTTCTTTATTCTTTTTCCTAGCATACTTAAGAAATGGAGAAAAAATACCTGCGATACTATTTTCAATTGTATTCTTTTCGTATCCAAGATCTTTTGGATGAAACCAAATATGTAGTAGAGTTCTTTTGTTTATAATAATATCGACAATCTTCTTCAGATATCGTATATTAATATTTCTGTCTATATAGAGACTTGGGTGAACATCATATAAACCGTTTACCTTTTTTACATAATTACCATCTCGATAAAACCCTCCTAAACCTCTATAACAAATATAGCTATACTTCTCAAGCAAATCTAAGTGAAAAACGCTGTTTCGAGGAAAAATGAAACTTCTTGGGGTTAAGTTGAACTTCTTCATACCTATAGAGATCATCTTCAACTCTTCCTCAGCTTCGCTTCGCTGCATCTTGGCAAATTCCCGATGATAGTATCCGTGACTTGCTATGTCAAATTTTATCGAGGAATTTAAAAGAATTTTAATGATTGAATTGCTGAAATTCAA
This sequence comes from uncultured Candidatus Bathyarchaeia archaeon, assembly GCA_964489085.1. Taxonomy (GTDB): domain Archaea; phylum Thermoproteota; class Bathyarchaeia; order 40CM-2-53-6; family DTGE01; genus CAZAXO01. Next base: position 3,697 of record CAZAXO010000123.1, on the reverse strand, counting down.
TAGTTGTCCTCTTAATGCGAATGTAGCGGGGATTTCAAATGTTTCAAAAAGGTTAATCAGTAAAGGCGTATTTTGCTCTTCAATTAACCCGATGTAGTATTCGCTTAGAGAGTCATGAACATTTCGATCATTTTCCCCTTTATTTACCCTTCCTAAAACACTATTTCCAACATCAACATCAACTGAAATCACTAACGCTCCATTTTCTAGATTAAAAATTGGTTTCTTAAGCTTGAAAGCTAAATTATGATATAAAAGGGAAAAAGTAGAAAGTAATTTCGATTGATCATTTACAATGTTTAACCATTTATGTACTTGCTTTCTTAAAGGATTCAAATTATATCTACTCTATCTAGCCAGTTCTTATAACTGCATATACTAGTTACTCAAAAGACTTAACTAAAATTAATTTCTCAGAATAACTCGTTAATGCTAGAGGAAATTCTTAACGCATATTTGATGATAGGCTTGACTATAACTAGTTAGTTTGTTATAACTGTAACCTTGTTTGACATGCTGCTCATCTATGTAACATACTTGTGGATAATCTTCGAAAACTACGAGAAAGACTTGTAAATATCATCATAGCCATTCGAGTATATTTTATTCTTATTTAAAAGAAAAGGAGATATTTCAGATACTCTGTGTTGTTCATAAAATCCTGTGGGACCAGTGAAGATGTCATGAATAATATTTAATCGTCTTAGAAAAATATACGCATTATTACGAACTGGTCCAATATCAACATCAAATACTCCAACATAATCTCTTGGAACCATCCCATAGCTCGTGAGTACTTGCTTCATTGAATGGTAATCAGCATATATCTTCGAATTTTCATAATCAGTTTTCATTAACCATTTCGCTGCAACAATATCTTGCTCTTGAGTATATTCAGAATAAAATTTAACCTTATCGATGGTGTTTAAACTTAACGATAGCGATGATGTAACATCTCCAGTAACTTCGTATACAAATCCCACTTGAAAAAGAAAAGAACTAACTAAAACAACACAAATAAGCGCATGTGGCAAATTTTGTCGATGTCGAGTGTTACGCGTAAAGTACGATAAAGGTTTCAACATGGCCTTGAATATAGCTATCCCCCCCACGATACATAAAGGTGCTAACAAGAATAGGGTTACGTGATAAATCCTTGTCATATTCAAACTACTTGAGAAATAGGGTAATATAATTGACATAAACAAAATTATCATACTTACTATTGACAAGAGACTATATGGTAAGTAGTAATTACGTCTTTTAAAAATTAGTAAAGTAACGCCGGCTATAATAAACAGTTGTATTACGTATTGCAAACCTCTTGATATTTCATGTAAAAAAGAGATGTATGATCCTACTCCAAGAGCTGTCAGGACTGTAGGGTCTCTTGTATAGGGGTTAAAGAAATCGGTAATGACGCCATCATACATATCATGAATTAAGCTGACGATACTTGTAAAAGGTGCAGATGATGAAGTAAAGATATACCATGAAAATGCCATTACTACTAAAAGAATAATAGGTGTAATCTCAAACATATTATTGGCATTAAGAGTACGATTAAAGCGAATGGATAAGAGCCAACTGACGAAATAAATTAGAAGAAACAGATACAATAAAGAATAATGCGAGGTAATCAAAGAGAAGCTAAAGATGATAAACAAGAATTTCTTCTTATGATTAGTCATTTTTCTATCAAGAATCAAAAATAGTAAGAGTGCAAGAAATAACTCTCCTATCATTTGCCGAGCAATACTTGGCATCGTCCAGAAGAATGTGGAATTAAAAATAAATAAAAAGATTGAAAATAAAGCAATCTTCTCTCCAACGATTTGTCGATAGGACACATATAAAATCAACGGCACAAGCGAGTATAGAAGAGGGTAAACTATTTTGAATATCCATACTTCTTCTACATTCAGTATTGTTGAGAGAATCGTTGGCAATATGGTTATGCTCAACATGGAATTATAATTTAAGGTCGCGGGATCATTAGAATCAATCATCATATTCCAATGATTATTGATTTGGGTTAGTCTGGAGAGGTAGTATTCTAAATGAATGTCGTAACCAATTAGATAGGGTGATATCAGTGTTGTATGAAACAAAAGAGAAATAGCGCAAACGAAGATCAATAAGATATATAGTCGAGGAGGCATTTTTTTTGATATACTCGTCATAGCCAAAAGAGCAATTATAATAATTAATATGAGAAGTAGCAAGTTATTATTTGCATATCTTACTAAATATGTTCCAAAAATACTTAACGATAAGGGGAATATGATTAGGGCAGCGATTATTATTGACGATCTCATGCTACTTATCTCTTCTAGGATTTCTGTCTTTAATCATAGGCTAACTCGATTGCTATTAATATTGCTAAACCCCATATTTGGTACATGATTTAAATTAAACACCTACCAACCTAGCATAGTTAATTATGTTCTTTAAAATTGTCCGATTATCATAATGATTTACGATTGTTGATATAGCTCTATTTCTAATTGCAGCCAACTCTTCTTCCGATAATGAGATTACTTTCATGATTGTATCAGCAATTTCTTCTGGTTCAATGAATTTAATTAGAAATCCATTGAATCCATCTATTACCACTTCTCTAATACCGCCCACATCAGTTATGATTGGGACACATCCACATGCCATCGCCTCTAGTAGAGTAACGGGTAATCCTTCTGAAAAACTGGGTAATATAAAAAAATCTGCGAGATTATACAATTCTAGCAATTCTTGTTCTTCTTTAAAACCAAGAAAAGATACATTTTTTAATCGTAGTTTTGATGCTAATTTGTCCAGTGAAGCTCTTTCATTACCTATTCCGGCTATTAATAGTGTTATTCTGTAATTATTAATTATTTTAAGAGAATGTAATAAAAGATGTATACCTTTTCTCTTATGTAATTTAGCTACAGTAAGCAGTATTTTATCATTTATTTTCACACCCCATTTTTTTCGTAAAACTTCTTTTGAGTTTATTGTTTTGAAGAAGGATGTGTCAACACCTGATGGGGCAACAACAACAGTACAACCGTTTTCTTCTTCAATTTTATTTTTTAAATCATATGCAACCGCAAAGATGATATCGCTTCCTCGATAAACAATTTTTTTTATCCATCTCCATCTTTTGTGAAGATTAACATCTGAACCTATAGCGAAAGTGAACAAGCAATACTTAAAAAATCTTTTAAAGAAGATTAAGGGAAGAGCCGTAAATAAGTAGTGGCAAATTATGATATCAGGTTTAATATTTTTTATGGCTCTAAAGATCAATAGCATATCATGAATGATCGTAAAAAGATTTAGAAAAGATGTTATCTTTAATCGCGTAGTATTTATGAGTATAGGGACGATTTTTATCCCATAGTTTCGCTGTAAATCAAATATGGCTTTGCTGTATTTCAAAATATCTTTAGAGTTGAATAGAGGAGTTAGGACAAAATCATCTGATAGAAAGCGAGCCCATCGGAATTCATTAGTAAATGCAAATGGCCCCCAATTAAAAATCATTATTTTCATTTTTCAGACTACTTTATTTCTAATAGATTACCGTGTATACTTTAACTATGTGTAAGATATTGATATTTCTCTGTTATTATTTTCCTTTAACGGGATACTTATTTACTAAATTAGTTATAGTGGATATTCTCATAACAAAGATTTTTGCGCGTATATAATC
>CAZAXO010000122.1:0-6854 GCA_964489085.1 uncultured Candidatus Bathyarchaeia archaeon | reverse complement strand
GTTAAAGAATGGGTCAGTAACTCTACTTGATGCAGGTCATATTCCAGGAAGTGTTCAAGTTTTATTAGAAATTGATGGAAAAAAGATTCTCTATACGGGTGACTTTAACTTAACCGCAACTAATCTTTTGAATGCAGCTGACAGAAACTATGGAGATCTTGATGCAGTGATAATGGAAAGTACTTATGCTACTGAAGATCATCCTCCACGTAACAAGTTGGAAGAGGATTTTATAAAAGAAACTATTGAAGTTGTAGATGATGGGGGCTCCGTTCTTGTCCCTGCATTTGGTGTTGGGAGATCGCATGAGGTACTACTTTCTTTAATCGCCCACGGTTTTAACTACCCAATCTTTCTTGATGGTATGGCTATTCGTACTATGCGTATATTAGCTAATTATAAGGAATCTCTGTGTAATTCCGAATTATTTACTCGTTCCTTTAAAGAGGTTGAATTTGTTAACAATCGAAGACATCGTAAACAAGTTTTAAAAACACCTTCTGTAATAATTGCGCCAGCTGGTATGCTTAAAGGAGGTACAGCAGTATTTTATATGGAATCGCTTGCATTTAATAAAAAAAATGCAGTGTTCTTAGTTAGTTATCAAATTCCTGGGACGCCAGGTAGTATACTATTAGAAAAAGGTAAATTCCCTATTAAAGGCCGATTAAAGAAAGTGATGGCGAAAATTAAAAAATTTGATTTTTCGTCTCATGCTGGTATGTCAGAACTTCATGCTTTCTTAGGTGATTTAGATTCTAATCCTAAAATTTTTACGGTACATGGAGAGGAAAAGAATTGTAAACAATTAGCTGAATATGCAGTTAAAGAGTTAGGATTAAGTGCGGAAGCACCAAAACCAGGTGATATATATGATATTCCATGATAAGTTAGCTTTTAGCTATAATCTCTGATTGTTTTTTATAATATTATGTAACTTGTTTATTGTAATAAATCGGTACTATTTACTTTCCTTTAATAATCAGTATTCCATCTCGGAAGTATTCCAAGCTTCTATAACTAATTGTTTAATATGAGGTGCTGTAAATCCTATCTTCTCTATTTGATCAAGAATATCGTTTAGGGTATATCCTTTACTTCTATTATTTTTTATGTAGTAAATAAAGAATTCAAATCTTTCATGTGGATATACAATCCACGCTGTTGTTTCTTTAACATGGAAATCGGGTTTAAATATACTATGTGGTTTATAATGTAAAGTTGCGGTTTTAATTGTAGCTGCTCTCTTCTCTTTGAGAAGATTATAGACTGCTAATAGGCTAGATCCTGTATCAGAGACATCATCTACTATTAATGCTGTTTTATTTTTTATTGGTACAGAGAATAATTGAGTTATCCTTGGAGTCTTCTTTGTTTTACTAATATCATCATAAAATTCAACACGTATATTGAATAAATTTTTATTATGTAAGAGATCTGAAATCACTCTTGAGGGTATCCACCCTCCTCTTGCCATTCCTATTATAATATCAGGATTAAATCTAGCCTTTTTTATCTTCTTCGCTAGATCTATACACATCCTATACATTTTTTCCCATCCAACGGGTAAGTATTCCATAAATGGACACTTCAAACTAAATTTATTAAAGGAGTCTAAAAAGGTATATTTAATCTAATGAGGTAGTATCATGGAAATTATCTTTTTACGTGGCTATAACAAATATTTGGGAATTTCTTTAATGAGAATTACTAAAAAAAATAGTTTAAATATGCTAATAAAATATATGTCATCATATTCATCTGAAAAAATTATAATTCAACTGTTAAATCCATGTGCTATCGCAGGTATAAGACATATAGTTCATGCAACGAGGCTTTACCTTAAAGCGTTAGGGAGAAATCGTATAATATCTAAGCAAAGTTCCCTAGAATTACTTTTGTATCTTGTGGCAAAAAGACAAATTCGTGAATCTATCAAAGTCATGGGTGTAACAGATACTTTCAAGAAAGTAATCCTAGTTGGGTTAGGCACTTCTAAAGATAAAATTACAAGATCTCTTCAGCATATTATCCAGAGTATAGGTGATGAATTATCTGTTGCACTCATAGGAAAGGAGGGAATAGCAGATCAAAGATATATCATGGATACTTTTTCAATAACTAATTTAGAAATAGATTCTCATTCTCCAAAGAGTGAAGCTGATCTCATGGAACTACTAGAAAAGTTCGTAATTGAGAGAATAGCATTATTCGCAATTTAAAGAGTTCTCTTCTCCTTCTCTACTGAAAGTATTGAATCAGGAGAGATTATTGAGATTCCTGTTATAGATCCAATAATTTCTATCAATATTATTTTATCAGGATTTACTAAATCAACTTTTTTATCTATAGAAGGTGCTATTGAATCAATAAGATCCTTACTATGTAATTGAGTTACTCTCTTCTCAACGGTTATCCTGAAGCATTCAGCTTCTTGAATATATAACTTAGCTAAATCTACAGCTTTACAGCTTATCGTATCTAAATCTGTAGGAACTAGAGTTTGGATAGGATTAATTTTTAGTACATACCGGAACTCCCAGGGCTTCTCCAATAGAATCATACGTAACTTTTGTATACCCTCAATTGGATCAAGTTTAGTTTTTGTCACTATAAGTCCTGATATTGAGGTGGGTTCTATAACTGCTGTGATATCTCCTACTTCACGGAGAAGATACCATAATTCACTACACGCTTTTCTTTCATTAAGACGCGAGGTAGACACAAGTAAATTAAAGTCTTTTAACATATCAGTTAATCTCCTTTCTACTTTGCTTGATTTTTCTTATGTGATCTAGTATAACACTTTCTGAAATAGCTCCCGATCTAAATATTTGAACTGAACCATCATTCACCTTTACAATAGTAGATGTTTTATTAAGATGATTCTCTCGATCATCTAGTATCATATCAACTTTATCTCGTAAAGTATTTTTCACTTGTACAGCATTAAGACATGGTCGCTGTCCTGTTTTATTAGCGCTTGTACCGATTAATATTCCTCCACACAATTCGATGAGGCGTATTGTTCTATGATGTCTTGGTATACGCACAGCAACTGTATCATTCCCTAAAGTAACTTTAGTAGGAAAAGATATTTTTTTTGGCAATATTAGTGTTAAGGCTCCTGGCCAGAATCTATCTGCTAAAGCTTCAGAGATGATATTAAGCTGAGCAATCTTTTTAACTACCTGATATGAGGATACTAATAACGGAAAAGGTTTCTTTCTTTCTTCTTTTATTAACATTAACTTCTTTAATGCTCTTATATTATGTGGATCACAGCCGATTCCATACACTGTATCTGTTGGATAACCCAGTAATCCTCCTTCCTTTATTAGGTGAGCAGCAATAGTTGTATTCTTCAAATTCATTAAAAATATTTTCAAGACTTTATTCACTTATAATAAATGTTAACTTACCATAATATTTTTCTATCAATTATACATTGCATCTAGAAAGGAAAATGGAGAGTATTATTAGATGACTGATGAAGAGTTTGAAGAGGAGTGGGAGGAAGAAGAATTAGACGAGGAAGAATGGTAATACTAAATATGTTTTCTAACTTTTTCCATTATCTATTCTTTCTATTTTCTGGATGTGAAAAATTTGACACGAATTGCAGTAATAGATAATGAACGTTGTAAACCTAAAGATTGTTCAAGGTTGTGTATACGATATTGCCCGATGGTGAAGAGCCGAGTTGAAGCTATACAATTTAAGGATGATATCGAATTCCCTGTTATTGTAGAAAGTTTATGTTCTGGGTGTGGAATTTGTGTTAAGAAATGTCCATTTCAAGCCATCACAATTACTAATCTCCCTGAACAACTTGAAACAGAACGTGTACATCGCTACGCTCCTAACGCTTTCGTACTATATCGGTTACCTATTATTGCAAGAGGTATTGTTACAGGATTAGTAGGTAGAAATGGTATTGGTAAAACAACAGCTTTACGTATCTTATCAGGAGATATAAAACCTAACTTAGGGAGTTATGCACATTCTCCTTCATGGAAAGAAATTATCCGTCATTTCAGAGGATCACCACTACAAAATTATTTACAGGATATGAGTGAGAATAAATTAAGTATCGTAATTAAACCTCAAAATATTACTAGTTATTTAACAGATAATAAAAATCATGTATCTAATCAATTCGATACTCTTGATGAAACTCCAGTTTTAAAAGAAGTAGTAGAAGAACTTGAGATTCAGAAACTCATTGACCAACGTATAGATACTCTGAGTGGAGGAGAACTACAACGATTAGCTATAGGCATTACACTAAGTAAGGAAGCTGATGTATACATATTTGATGAACCGTCGAGCCATCTAGATGTCTACCAACGAATTAAAATTGCTAAAATTATTCTAAAGCTTGGTGCATTTAACAAAATAGTTTTGGTTGCTGAGCATGATTTAGCAATGTTGGATTATTTATCAGACCAAGTATGTGTGCTATATGGTGAACCAGGAGTTTATGGTATTGTTTCTAATGTTCATAGTGCAAGAAATGGGATTAACATTTACTTGAGAGGATATCTTCCTGATGAGAACATGAGGTTTAGGAGCAATGAAATACTATTTCAATCACTGAGTCATCGAGAACGAAAAATTGGTGAAGGACTTGCAGTAACTTGGCCTTTAATGAAATTCTCATATGACAATTTTTCACTCACAGTTGAATCTGGTGATATTAAAAGTGGTGAAATTATAGCTATTCTTGGACCAAATGGTATAGGAAAAACAACATTCATCAAGCTTATAGCAGGGCTTATATCTCCTACTTCCAATGTGCCATCTCTGTCTCAATCATTTAAGGTTTCATATAAACCTCAGCAGATATACGCAAAATATACGGGAACAGTATCGAACCTCTTTAATAAAATCGACATTGCTTCATCTATTCAAGATATCTTTGAAGAAAAAATTGTAAATCCTCTCAGTTTAGCTTATTTAATGGATAAAAAGATTAATCAACTTAGTGGAGGAGAACTACAACGCGTAGCTATCGCTGTTTGCATTGCTCGAGATGCAGATATTTATTTACTGGATGAGCCAAGTGCTTATATAGATTTAGAAGAACGGTTGATGGTTGCAAAAATTATTCGAGAGACAGTAGAGGAGAGAAAAAAATATGCGTTCATCGTTGAACATGATTTAACGGCTGCACATTTCCTCTCTGATGCAGTTGTATTATTTTCAGGTACTCCAAGTGTCCAAGGTAGAGCTCATACACCTATCCCACTCGGAGAAGGCATGAATCAATTCCTGAAAGAGATGGGAGTAACTTTCAGAAAAGACCCAGAAACGGGGCGTCCAAGATCTAATAAACCAGGTAGTAAAATGGATAGAGTCCAAAAAGATAGTGGCGAATACTACTGTAATGTCATAGAAAATCATTAACCCGGTTTTAACTTATCGAACTCTTCAATCTTTGCAGGTAAGTATTCATCAACTATAAAAGTTAATCCATATCTACTAAACGCTTCCTGTTCAGCCTTTTTCCTAATTTTTAAGAATGTTTTTATCTCTCTTTTCCAGAGAGCTTCTTTGTAACGAGGGTCCCGATCTAATTCGTGTAAACGCTTGATATCTAAGTCACTAAGAGGGTCAGTAGGCAATTTATAATCTACTATATCTGAAGCCCAGACCCCTAGCCATTGCGCATTAGGAGTATTTAGTTCTCTAATGTGGGCTGCATTCGCTGACCCACTTATAATTACCATGGCAATATGCATGCCCCAAGGATCTCCATCAGTTAGGACAATTATTGGTAGATTGAAGGTCGTATTTAATCGTCTAAGAAGTCCACGAGTTGCTCGAGGAGCTTGACCAGCTGTTTGGATTAAGATAGCGTTAAATCGTTCATGAACTCGCTCTTCTATAAAACGTGTAAAAAGCGCTCCCTTTTCGATAGCTATTACTTTATCTGCTTTACATTCAACAAATTCAGAGCTAGTTAATGCAGGTCCTATCATTACTCCATCTGGATGACCTGTTAAATTAAGTTGTCGCCCTTCATAACCAGGAACAGTGTATTCGATTGTTAAATCTCCAAAGATGGCGCTTCTCTCTTCAGGAAAGACATTAAATGCTTCTCTTGGATGACCTATTAACGCTTCTATATCTGTAAGAATATTATCGCTTTCTGACTGATCTTTAAAACTCATTTCATAAGCTTGAGCTGAATAGTATACGTCACGAAGGGTACTTGTTTTTCCTTGTTGGGCAAGTTCTTTAACAAAATATGCTGCCCATACAAGTTGTGTCAATGACCGGATTTGTCTGATATTACTTGAGCTGCGTCGAGATTTACGATCTCCGAGGATATACTGGTTATATTCTTTACTGTAAAGTATATTCGATGTAGATCGACTGGGTAATTCAACCCAAGGAAAGGTTCCTTCTAATAGGTGATTATACATTGATTGACCAATTTGCTTAAGATCAGTCGATACTTTTTTCTTCTTCTCCTTTATTGACGATACCAAATTTAGACACCTTCTTAATGAGTTTACTTATATCTGGTTCTCTTTTATGTTCCGAAAGTCGAGTTGAGAAATCTGCGATCTTAGGAAGATATTTTATAAATATATTTAATCGTTTCTTCTGTAATTCTATATGTTGTTTCTTTGAGAGAAATACCGATAACTTCCTTGCTACTTCTCTTATAGCGCGTAGTATTTCACGTTCTATTTCAGGTCTATCAGCTATGAATTCTTTGCCAACTGTTTTATAAGGGATTTTCGTGCTGCACAAGTGAACAATAATAGCAATAGGATTTTCAGGATTTATTTTATATCTTCTCCAATCAATTAGGCTATTAACTACTTTGTACGATACATCAC
>CAZAXO010000121.1:0-6872 GCA_964489085.1 uncultured Candidatus Bathyarchaeia archaeon | reverse complement strand
ACCATACTCCAGTCTAGCCATAGCATATCCAACAACCTCACCACTAATTTCGGCGATTATGAAACTTTTTGGGCAATTCTTATAAATATCCAGAAAAAAATTTGCTGAATAATTCTCGGGTAGACATAACCTATTTATTTCTATAACTTTATTTAAATCGATTTTCGGATTGAATTCTCTGAGGGTGTATACTTGCTGATATACCATATTCATCAACTAATTTAATACGCTCTGAATAAATTTCACAGATTAATAGATTTGTTTACTGTCTTCAGTATATAATTTCATTACCATTCATTTATATTTAAGTAAGTAGTAGACAATTCTCGCCATTTCGAAAAGAATAATATTAAAGATTAATAACTGGTGAAAAGATTCCTTGAAAGAATATCTCGATTTTCCAGAACTTAGAAATAAAGTGTCCTCCTATTTTAATATTCAAGATTCCTATATAGACTCCAATGGAATACCTGTTTTTATACTTGAAAGGAGTAACTTTAAAAAATTATTTCCAAAGTTAGTGTTTGACTTGGAGAAATATAATTTACTTCCAATTCTAAGAAGAGAAAGGACTAATATCATTTTAAAGACATATTCAAGAAAACCCCTTAAGCGTCGATCTAGAACTTGGCTTAATTTGCTTCTACTGGGAGTAACTATTAGTACAATATTTTTCGCTGGTTATTGGGGCTTCACTAGTACCCCAGTCCTAAGAGAAGGCCTAATGAAAGGTGCTAATGTATATATTCAAGCTGCATTCTTCGCAGTGTGTCTCTTCTCTATAATTGGTTTACATGAACTTGGTCATATGACAGCATGTAGAAAACATAAATTGAATTTCTCGCTGCCATACTTTATTCCAGGACCCCCACCATTTGGAACTTTTGGAGCTATAGTATCACTTAAAAGTCCTCCAAAAAACAGAGATGAACTTTTTGATACAGGATTTTCTGGACCTTTGGCAGGATTTCTTGTTACTATCATAGTGACTGTGATCAGTTTAAAAACTGGTTTCCTTGTTCCAACTAACCAAGCTATGATATGGGAACAGGAAGGTCTTATACAAACAGCAAATTGGCCTAGTTACCCATTATTATTTGATATACTTCTTCCATTAGTACGATCAGTACCAAGAGATTATTCACTTATTTTAACTCAATTGGAATTTGCTGCATGGGTGGGAGCACTTGTAACTTTTCTTAATATTCTACCAATATGGCAATTAGATGGTGGACATATTTCACGTGCTGTGTTAGGATCAAAAGGTCATAAAATCGCATCGATAGTGGGCTTAGTTATTTTATTCATAACAGGATACTGGTTCTTTGCTTTATTTATTATGTTTTGGATGTTTTCATCAGGAAGAGGATTTACTGGCGCGGAACCATTAGATGACATTTCACCTTTAAGTAATTCTAGAAAATTACTATATTTTATAGCATTAATGATATTAGTCATGTGTTTTGTAACATTACGCTTTTAGAGATATTTAGAGATTAACAAAAATAAGCATTGATTAGTTATGATAGAATATCTAATGAGATATTATCTAATAATGGAGGCAGAATATGTATGACATCTCCAAAGCTATTGGTAGTGTATGTTATGATAATAGTAACTAGCGGAAAAGAACGTGAAGTAATTAATAAAATAAAAAAATTTCCTGGAATTACTGAAGTTAAAGGTGTTTATGGTGAATATGATATCATAGCACGAATAGAGTTAAGTGATCCTTCAGTTCTAGAGCATACAGTAACCCAGATAAGGAGAATATCAGGAATAAATAAGACTTCTACATTAATCTCAATGAATTAATATTACTCTGATTTTATTTAATATCGATGAAAAGCTGCATATTCGGATAAGTTTATTATTATTGATTATAGTGATAATATGAGGATATTGGTATGCCTCAACATATCATTTGTAATGAGTGTGGGTATAAACTCTATAGTGGATTGGAAGTTAAGCAACCAGTAGAGATAATCCTACAGTATAACGGGAAATGTCCTAAGTGTAATAAATCCTTAGAATATGATATAAATAAGATACAATTAACAGCGTTAGAAGAAACTCGTGAAACAGCTCCGCGATTTCGTAAACGAATTTTAAGATGATAAAAGAAATACTATCAATAGTCTATGATAATATTTTTAACATAAGAAATTACTTATTCTTATGTAGTGGGAGGAGATCATTTAGCTAGTTATTATACCTTAGCTAGATCTCTTATGAAATCAAGGAATTTACCGAAAAATCCTCCACTTATAAATTGTATGATAGTACCAAGAATCGACATTGCGATATATATTTCGATTTTTATTCCTAAAGATAGTGCGACAATACTACCTATTATTCCATAAAAGATAGTATGTGCTGTTGAGTCTACTAAAAATTTTTTTAGGTTTCTATCTTGTTTAAGTATGTTTAGTACGAACATCAACATCAACCTGTATGAATGTGCTACATTAATACTATAAAATCATATATAAATTTTTTTCATACTTAAAATAAAGAAAATGAAAATAAACAACTGCAAGAAAATATGCAGTAATATGTAGATATATAAACTTAAGGATGCCGTGATATTCCATATGCTTAATTGCGCTTTTACATCTAAAAAAATGTTCACCACCAAAAAAAGATCATTCATATTTTTCCTTCAAATAATAGATTCCTAAAAACTTCGATTAACCCTTTTATTAAAAATAATATAATATTCTTAATAATCTGAAGGCACAGTTCAAAAATATTTTATCAAATCTTTTAAATGAAAAATTAATACATTTAATTTAACTTATTATTCTTATGAACTTAAGATTACTCAGCCCACCAGTTGGAGATAACCTGAAATTTCTAACTGCTTGGCCGGGAATGGGAATGTTAGCCTCTATCTCAGCAGATTATCTTAGGAAACAATTAGACGCTAAAAAGATCGGAGAACTCGTAACGTTTCATAATAGCGTTATTTTTAAAAAGGGGATTCTAAAACTATCTAAACATAAACATCAACTATATCAAGCAAAAGACCTGATTATTTGTATTGGTGAAACTCAACCACTCACAACTTTAGAAGTACATGATTTAGCAAATGTTCTAATAGATTTCGCATTAAATAATCATATAACTAAAATCTACACGATCGCGGCATCTCTGAGTGCTTATGAAGAAAAACCACTAGTATTTGGAATCGGAAATTCTAAAAAAATGTTGAGAGAGTTACAGCAATATAATATCTCGATTAGTAAAGGAGAAGGCAAAATTACAGGATTGAATGGCGTATTTCTAGGTTTGGCCTCAGAAAGAGGATTAAATGGAATATGTCTATTAGGTCAAATCAAATATGGAGATATTCCACAACCAAGAACGGCGTTGCATATCTTGCATTATCTCACAAAAATGCTTAACATAATAGTTGACTTCAAAGATCTTGAAAAAGAAGCAATAAAACTTGATAATTCAATACAAGAAGCTATTCAAAAAATTAGACCGAATAAAACTGAACGAGGATTAGAGTATATAGGATAAATAGAATTTCTGAAATGATATCGTGATATCTGAAATTCTGAAAATTTCTATTTTAGTTAACTAAATTGTTACATTGTGGTTATTAAAATCATAACATATAAAACATTAAAGACTTTCCCGAAAAAAATAAAACTAGATAATTCCATATATAATTGCTAATTGTTAATTTTCTATGTTAGTATCAGAAGATTTAAAACCTTTGAAATCAGTATTTAAGATAGAGAAATGAATAAACAAGAAACGCTTCTAAATATTAAAGATTTCCAGAAACTCAAATTAAAAGTTGCTACAATAACAGAAGTTATACCTATGAAAAACAGTTCAAAGTTATACAAAATAAGAGTATCGATTGGAAATCGTGAAGACCGCCAAACAGTAGCGGCACTGGCTCCATATTATCGAATCGAAGAATTATTAAGAAAAAAAGTTGTTTTTCTAACTAATTTACAACCAGCTAAACTAGCAGGCGAAATTTCTGAAGGGATGCTTTTAGCAGCTGAATCTAAAGGAAAAGTATCTCTATTAACATTAGAGAAAGATCTCCCTGATGGTGCGATAATTCATTAATATTTTGAATTTAAATCTTTTAACATCCTATACGGAGGATTTTTAAAATTATTAAAAGAGGATTAGGCGATCGTGAAATTTTAGATCTAATAAAAAATTCAGGTGATGAAGGTATTCTACAGTCTGAATTATGGAAGCTGATAGAGGCCGATAGTAGAGAAGGATCACGAGCCATGTTAAGACTAGAGAGAAAAAAATTAGTAATTCGAGAGAAGGAACTTCATCAAGGACGGTGGACATACCGAGTTAAAGCAAAGTATAGATATGCTTCGGTTAACTCGATTATTGATTTACCTTGCTCCTTTTGTGATTTAGAATCTAGATGTAGTTCTTCTGGTCTTGTAAATCCAAGCAAATGTGAACAGTTGACATTATGGCTTAAAGAAAAAACGGAAAAGTAGCGAAGATTGATTCATCGAAGAAAATCGAAGCAGTGGCTTCAAGAACGAAAACAAGATAGATATTTTTTAATGGCTAAAAGAAATAATTATCGTAGTAGATCTGCATATAAACTTTTAGAGATAATAAATAAATTTCATATTATGAAAAAAGGAGATTACGTTTTAGATTTAGGCGCTGCGCCGGGTGGTTGGACCCAAGTAGCTCGAAAAAGTGTAGGAGAAAAAGGTATTATAGTTGCTTTAGATACAAAAAAAATCTCTCCTTTTAAATCTGATAATATTAAAATTATTACAGCCGATATAAATACAAATAAAGCGGCTAAGTCTATATCATCTGTTTGTCAGCGGAAATTTGATGTTATATTATCAGATATTTCTCCTTCAATTATGGGAGTGTGGGAAATTGACCTCTCAAAACAGGTAGCTTTTTTTTCGAGAATAATTGAATTGGTTGAAGAAATGTTAAAACCGCAAGGAAACTTACTTGTAAAACAATTTTATGGAGATGAACTAAAGAAAGTAATAATAAGTATTCAAACAAAATTTAATAAAATTAGAATTGTAAAACCTCAAGCAAGTAAACCAAGAAGTAGAGAAGTATATATTCTTGCAATGGGATTTAAGATTTTAGAATAGACGTAATAGTATTTATGGGAGCATCGGTCTTAACTCCATTTCCATTGATATGACTCCGTGTTGCATTAAAGCCTTGTTCAAGTAGTTTATTAATAATGCTAGAACGCTTAGGTTGTGGAATATTCAATTTATCACATAAGATATTTAATGAGTAAAAAAATGGAGGTGCATTTGACTCTTCTATCGCAACGTCAAGCATTTTTATTACTCGATGTTTATTAATAAGAGGTGTTGATGATAATTCATTATTCATTTTTTGGCAAAAATTTTTTTCGAATAAATGACCAAGCCATAATGGGCCAATAATTTGTAGTTTACTATTACAGTTTGGACAGAAATGATAGAGTTCATTTAAAGTAGTTATGATTGTCCTATACATACACTGAGGACAATGCAATACTCTTCCTAATTGGTTAAATGATTGCAAAATATCTCGTTTTTTAGCCGAGAGAGCTATATGAATTCGAATATAATGGTCAGCATAAAAACAGAATAATGGGCGTACAGAAATAGAGTGAAGAGCGGCTGATCGAAGAATTGCGTAAATAAGGATTCTTAAAGCTACCTCGTGAGCGTAGGAAGTTGGATAAACAGATACTCCATAGTTTCTGTAAGCTACATGGGAGTGTAATCCACAAAGTACTGGCATATCAGTTGCCGTAGCAGCAATAATCCCCCCTATCTTCGTTGCTTGGATAGCAGAATCGAAATATTGTACGGGAGTCCCAAAGGGATCAAGATCAACAATATCGAATCTATTATGGGAATACGAATTTATAGCAAGCATTCTATTTGTTTCATCTTGTGATAATGTAATTAACTGGTCTACTTTATTAATAGAAGCATTGTATTCTGCGAATTGTAGAGCTAATGGGTTGAGATCATTAAGTAAAATATTATGAACTCCATCAATTTCAGAAACATAACGAATCCCCCTTATACCTACCCCTGTCATTGCATCACAGATACGTATAGTATCAGAAAAAGTATTTCGATAAGCTTTCAATACGAGTACTGAAAGATCTCGATTAAAACTCATACGAGGATTAAAAAACGCTGGTGCTTTTTTTGGCGAATTAAAGAGTTTAGGTGCTAGTATCTCTATATTTCCTTCTTTGTATTTTACTGTTTCAATCCAAATATTCATGATATGTAAATATAGTCTATCAGCTACTAAATATTCTTACTAATTTGATTATCTATTATTTAGTTAAACTATTACTGTGAGGTAGCGAGGGTTTAGTAATTGAATAAGGGATTGTGTATAACTGGAAGAGCAGGAATAGGTAAGACTTCAGTATTTCTTGAAACAATAAAATTTCTAAAGGTTAAAGGTATAGAGATTGGAGGTTTCGTGTCTCAAGAAGTTAGAGAGAATGAAAGACGAATAGGATTTGAGGTTATAGATTTACATTCAAGTAGAAAAGCTTGGTTAGCTAAAGTTGGAGATGAGGGCGGTCCTAGAATTGGGAAATATGTTGTTAAATTGAAAGATTTTGAAAGCATTAGTATTGAAGCGCTATCTTATGCAATGACTACAAAGAAAGTTACTCTGATCGCTGTTGATGAATTGGGGCCTATGGAATTATACAGTAATATTTTTCGATCATTAATTAAAAAAATATTTATTGGCAATAAACCTTTTTTAGTTACTCTCCATAGAAGACTTACAAGCGATCCGATGATTCCAAAAAAGGTAGAATTGGTTGAGGTTACTATATCAAATAGAGAAACCTTAGC
>CAZAXO010000120.1:0-6880 GCA_964489085.1 uncultured Candidatus Bathyarchaeia archaeon | reverse complement strand
ATACTCGGTCTACCAGTAAAGATGGTTATAGGTGACGACAAACTTGAAGCTGACACTGCTGTATCAGAACTAAGAAGATTAGTAACTGTAGAAAACGCTGATGTATTAACTGGGGGTTTCTCAAGCGGTATTATGACAGCAACTATGGAACCAATGGCTGAATTAAAAACTGTATTTTTAGCAGATGCTTCGTCTCCAGGACATCCAGCAAAAGTAGCTGAAGACTATGAAAAATACAAGTACTGGTTCAGAATAACACAAAATAACGGGGCTACATTTGCATTTGACTTAGCTGATATGATTGACATGCTTCGAGAGAAAGGAGTATCCGTTGACAAGGTATACATAATTCGAGATGAGCATGTATGGGTTGATGATGTTGAGCAGTTTTTAAATCCATTACTCGTCGAAAAAAATGTTGAAGTAGTAAAAAATGTGCCAATTCCAAGAGGGTACACAGAATATGAGCCTTTAATTATTGAGGCTAATGACTTAGGTGCTCAAGTGATCTTACCAATTCTTGCTATTGCTGGTACAGGCGATGTCTTAGCTAAGCATTGGAGTACCCTACAATTACCTGTATTATTAGCTGGTCATGACTTAGCAGCTTTAGATCTCGGGTTATGGGAGAAAACTGGAGGAGCATGCAATTATTATATTTTCCTCGCCGATGGCGGTGTTGTACAAACAGCTCCACCTACTTCTATCTGCAAAAGTTTTATTGAAAACTATACGAATAAATATGGACATCCTCCTGAGGCTCATCAAGGATACGGCGCTTACGATGCAGTTTATCTTTACAAGATGGCTGTGGAAGAGGCTGATAAAGCTGGAGAAGAAGATCCATTCAATTCTGATACAATCGTCAAATACCTTGAAAAGTTAGCCACCTTAGACAATCCCGTGGTTCTAACAAGGAATATAGCATTTTATCCCCCCGGCCACGAACAAAAATGGGATCATGATTTAGCGTGGGGCGATAAATACGTTCGAAACCATATATCCGAGTGGATTGATGGAAAACAATATCAAATATGGCCAAAGGGACAAGCAAACGCTGAATTAAAGCTCCCACCATGGTACTAGCATAAAAAACCTCTCTTTTTTTATTTTAATGGACGGTTAAAATGATAGAGCTTTTAATGAGAATTCTTATTTATGGAGCAACCATAAGTGGAATTTATGCTCTTATGGCATCTGGTTTCACTTTAATATTTGGCGTTTCAAGAATAATGAATTTTTCTCATGGAGCTTTTTTCATCCTTGGAGCATATTTTGGAATAATCTTAATTCAAAGTGCTGGTCTTAATCCGTATCTTTCTATACTAATTAGCATATTTTTAGTTGGATTTCTAGCTACCGTAGTATATAGATTTATCATGTCTCCCGTGAGAGAGCATGAGGTAATGATTATAATTGTAACATTAGCTCTTGCATTAATTATTGAACAGTTTATCCTATTATTTTTTGGTGAACATGGAATATCTTTTCCATCTATGATTAGCGGTATAACCACTATTGGAGCAGTGATTATACCCAGCATAAGGCTCTTCGTCTTAACAGTTTCCATCCTCGCTCTAATTCTACTATGGATGTTCATCAGTAAAACACGTATGGGCAAGGAGATAACTGCAGCATCTCAGGACACTGAGGCTGCCACACTTATTGGATTAAATGTTGAAAAATTATTCATGGTTACTGTATTTGTGTCCGCCATCTTCGCATCACTAGGAGGAATACTCTATGCTCAAGTCTACGCAGCGAACCCCTTTATGGTTCTAAAATCCCTAATTTTCGCTTTTGCTATTGTTATTCTGGGGGGACTAGGAAGTGTTAAAGGGAGTATAATAGCTTCTTTTATAGTAGGTTATATCTTAACGATAGTAATCATTCTTTACGGCGCCAGATGGTCTGAACTTCTAGCTGTGCTACTAATCATAGCCATTCTTGTTTTGAGACCTGAGGGATTATTTGGGGTAAAGGAGTAATGCAGATTAGACCCCTCAAAAATATAAACTTGACAGACAAAAGAATCTTGGGTATTTTAGTCCTGCTGTTAGTAACCATAATTGTATCAAGGTTAACTTCCGATGCTCTAACATACATTCTAGGTTTAACTTATCTATTCATTATCCTTGCTGTTAGTTGGGATGTACTCGTTGGTTATACTGGACAGGTAAATCTCGGTCACACCGTATTTGTTGGTATCGGTGCTTATACTACGGCTTTACTCCAGGTTCCTTCACGGTTTCAAGGAACTTTTCTAGACTTTTTTTCTAAAATACCTCAAATCCCTGTCCCTCTATCAATTTTTTTGGGAGGAATAGTAGCTGGAATATTTGGGTTCATGATAGGAGTTATAACGCTTAGGCTCAGAGGATGGTACTTTGCTCTTGTAACCGCGGTCCTACCATTGGTTTTCATAGAAACGACGATTGTATGGAGGAATATCTTTGGAGGTGAAGAAGGATTTTCTGTTGGACTAGAACGAGCGCTTGCACCGACAAGTGTTGGCAAGTATTACATTGCTCTAATGCTAATGATCGTATCTGTAGCAATAATGTTTGCAATAGTCAATACCAAAATAGGATTAAAATTTAAAGCTGTACGAGAAGATCTCTATCTTGCAGAATCTGTTGGAATAAATACCACAAATTATAAAGTCCTCGCTTTTGTAATAAGCTCCTTCTTTGCAGGTCTTGCGGGTGCAGCAATAGTTCATTATAGAATCACGGTATCTCCAGGCCTTTATGATATCCCATTAATGCTTATCATTATCTTATCTGCAGTAATTGGAGGTTTAGGTACAATAATCGGTCCAATAATTGGTGGCTTTATTATTTATTTAACAAAGTACTGGTGGCTAAAAAGTGTAATAAGTACATCAGCAATTGCGGGAATTCCAATAAATGATGATATCATCCTTTATGCAATACTTATTGCTCTCGCCGTCCTTATTCCTGAAGGACTATGGACGAGAATAAGAAAATCGTTTCATAATCTATAATTATTCTTCAGAATACTTTAAATTAGAGGCGTTCAACATAATGTTTTTCCAAGTCTCTCAGTGATTCAACCGATCCTCTTTCTACAATTTCTCCCTTAATTAAGACATTTACTCTGTTAGCTAGTTCAAAAGCTAAACGAATATTTTGTTCTATTAGTAAAATCTGTATTTCCGCTTCTTTTTGTATCTTCTTTATAGCATCTCTTATTCGGAAGATTGGTTTTGGAGCTAATCCTAATGATGGTTCATCCATTAAAAGAAGTGTAGGTTTAGACATAATAGCTCTCCCTATTGCCGCCATTTGCTGTTCACCCCCACTCGCCATCTTCGCAATATGTTTACTTCTTTTTTTAAGATCTGGAAAAATATTATATACATATTCTAACTCATTATCGCAATTCTTACTTCTTGCTCCGAGTCTAAGGTTGTCTTCAATAGTCATGTCAGGGAACAATCTTCTTCCTTCAGGACATACAGCAATTCCTTTGAGTATTCTTACATATGGCTTAAATTTTGTTAGATCTTTACCATTAAACTGTATTTTACCTTCAGTTTTTACAAGTCCCAGTATCGATTTTAATATAGTAGTTTTACCGGCACTATTTGGTCCTAGTATAGCAACGGTTTCACCTGTTTCTATATCGACATTTATACTTCTTAGCACCAGGGCTTTTTCATAGTAGGCCTTTAAATTATCAATCTCAAGTACTTTCATAACCAACCCCAAGATAAACATCGATCACTTTTTCATCTTTTATTATCTCTTCAGGTTTTCCTTCAAATATGAGCTGCCCATAGTTTAATACGATGGCTCGTTGAACATGGCCGAACAGCTCTCTCAGTTTATGTTCAATAAGGATCATTGTCATATTCTTAGATTTCAGTTTCTCAATGATTCTTCCTAGCTCGGCTCCTTCCCTTGGACTCAATCCTGAAAAAGGTTCATCTAATAAGAGTAACTTAGGATTTGTCGCTAACGCCATTCCAATATTTAATCTTCTTAAATCACCTTGAGGAAGATCTTTTGCTAGAAAATCTTTCTTTTCAAAAAGATCCAATTCTTTCATCAGTTCTTTTCCTTTTTCAGTGATAACTCGAAAGTTATCAAATACGGAAATATTTTTAAAAACTCTAATGACTTGAAAAGTACGACTCAAACCTAATTTTACTAATTCATGTGGTTTTTTACCAACTATATTCGTGTTATTAAATTCTATACATCCAGAGGTTGGCTTCATAAATCCTGAAATAACGTTGAATAACGTTGTTTTTCCAGCACCATTCGGACCTATAATACCTATACATTCATTCTCTTTTATTTCGAAAGATACGGCACTTAATGCCTCAATCTCTCCAAATTTTTTTGTGAGATTTTCAACTCGAAGCATCAAGTTTCCCATGAACATCTCAATGAAAATATACAATATTTAAATGTTGTCTGCCTTTCAGAAAGAGTTATAGTTGTTAGCATAGAAATGTTTCAACCAAGAACAAAATTATGAAAATCTATTAATCGCCAATTATCATTTACTCATTATTGCTTATACAGGAGTAAAATAAATATTACTCAAATATAAGGAGAGAAAAGCTATTTAATAGGTGAATGCTAAATCCTCACAAAGGGAAGGTATTTATGATGGTTAAGGCCTTTGTCATGGTAAATGTAGGAGTTGGCTGGCTCCATAAGGTTTATCCTCGCGCAACCTATAAAGAAAAAATAAAAGAGATAGCTGGAGTGAAGGAGGTCTACCTTATCTTCGGTCGATACGATCTGTTGGTGCATCTGGAAGCCAAGTCAACGGATGAGATATTTCATATTGTGGATGATGAGATACGCAATATTCCTGGAATCCAAGCAACCGAAACATTCATGGCCTTCTAATATTCTGTTTCATCTAATCCTATTTTTCATTTTATTATTAAACTAAACTAGCGAAGTATATACTTTATAATAGTTCTCTGAACACATTCCTTTTTTTTATTTTCTACTATAAACTGTTCATTTATATAGCAAGTTGATATGATGAATTTTATAAAAAAACAAAGAAAAATTAGATATAAATTAATATGACAATAATGTTTTCAACGATTACAGGGGTATATTATTCATATAGAAACTAAATTGATGAAAAAGGGGATTTATGTTGAATCAGGATACTAAACTCTTTATTCAATCTAAAATGGATGCTGATACTTGGAGTAGAAATTATAGAATAAAAATCGTAGATTTAAAAGACGATTATGCTAAGACTGAAATACACATTCGAGAGGACATGAATAATTTTTTAGGGTATACGCATGGAGCGATAATTTTCGCTTTAGCTGATGAAGCTTTCGCAGCTGCAGCAAACTCTAAAGGACAAGTCTCAGTAGCATTAAATATGTCTATAACATTTCTAGCTCCTGCTAGAATTGGAGAAAAAGTAATAGCTGAAGCTAAAATGCTGCATTCAACTAAGCGAACCGGATTATATGGTATTACAGTATATGGAGAAGAGGAACGATTAATCGCCTTCTGTCAAGGTTTGGTATATAGGAAAAAAGAAATTTTTCCAAAATAGCTTACTTAGATCAACAATCAACTGAAGAAAACCATTTTTTAAGTAGGGTCTCAAATTTTTCTTTTATCAACGACTCTCTCTGCTTTCCCTATAGATCTTGGGATTCCTCCTGGCTCAACTAATTCTACATCAACAACTAAATTTAAGACATTTCGTAATGAATGAATAATGTTTTTCTTTACTTGCTCAAGCATCAATTTTTTTTCTCTCCATATTTCATCTGTCACTTCAATTTTAACTGTTAGAGTATCTAATTCTTTTACTCTATCAACGATTAATTGATAGTTATCACCAACTTCATGAATCTTCATTATTACCGATTCAACTTGACTCGGAAAAACATTAATGCCTCGTATTATCAACATGTCATCCACTCTTCCTTGTATTCTCATTATGCGAGGATGAGTTCGACCACACTTACATTCTTCAAAATCTATAGAGGTTATATCGCCGGTTCTATATCGTATAAGCGGTAGTGCTTCTTTTGCTAAGGTTGTAACAACAAGTTCTCCTTTCTCTCCTTCATCTAAAACTTCACCAGTTTTTGGATTAATAATTTCAAGTAGAAATTGATCTGCCCATACATGAAGACCATTTTGATACTTACACTCCATAAATAATGGACCGCTTAGCTCTGATGTTCCATATACATCGTAGACCTTTATTCCCGTTGTCTCTTCAATCCGATGTCTCATATTCTCAGACCATGGTTCAGCTCCAAAGAGACCCATTCTTAATTTCGTATCTTTAAAGTTTAGATCTAAACTTCTCGCAACCTCAGCTATATGTAGAAAATAGGAAGGAGTGCATGCAATTACCGTAGAATCCATATCTTGCATTAACTCGAGTTGACGTTCCGTTAAACCTGGTCCAGTTGGAAGTACTGTAGATCCTATCATCTCTCCTCCATAATGAAATCCTAAACCACCAGTGAATAAACCATAACCGTAGCTATTTTGGATGACATCACCTCTACCTACTCCAAGTGATGTTAATGCTCTCGCAAGTGATGTTGACCATTCATAAATATCATTCTTAGTATATCCCACAATAGTTGGCTTCCCAGTTGTACCTGAGGAAACATGATATCGAATTATATGTTCAGGTGGAGTACATAACATCCCTTTGGGATACGTATCTCTGAAATCTTGCTTTAAGGTAAATGGAAGTTTTTGAAGATCATCTAATGTTCTCTCGTTATCGAAATTTAATCCTAATTCTTTATATCTCGTAGTGTAAAAATGTGAATACATTTTAGTATATACCATCAGTTGACGAAATCGTTTCTCTTGCAATCCCCTCAATTCAGATC
>CAZAXO010000119.1:0-6968 GCA_964489085.1 uncultured Candidatus Bathyarchaeia archaeon | reverse complement strand
CTATTGGTATTATGTTTAATAGAAAGGTTTCATTATTATTGGATATTCCAGCAGAAATTACTGAGAAATATGCAAAGTTGAGTCCAAAAGGATTACTGACCTTAAATAGCAACGGAATCAAGTTTGAAAATCTGGAAAAAGACCTTGAACGTCTTTTCATTCCATTAGAGAATGTTACGAATTTTTTTTACAGTTTCTATCAAGGAGCACTTAAGGAAAACATTCCAACCTTATTTTTGCTCTTTGGGTTATTCATGATCAGTTGGACCATAGATCAAGAACTAGGTGATCTCCCTTTTATTCCAATACTTATACTACTCTACCTGATATATAGAGTTGGTAAGATGATATATCGTTTAACTCAAATTTCTGGTAAACCTCATGGAGTATTCTACTTTGGCTATAAATCAGAAAAAGGATCGATACAAGAAATCGAATTTAAGATCAACGAAAAAATTGGAAGAGAAATAGAGACTCACTACAACAATGTTAAAAAAGAATGTGAAAAACTAGGTAAAGAATTTACCTTAAAAACTCTTATTGAAAGAACTAGCTAATATTCTCAGTCCTGCCCCATCATAAATTTCTTTTAACCTCTCTGGTGAATAATCAGTGTAATGTCTAGCTAATATACTTCTTGGCACTCGTCCACAGAATGCATCAACATAACGGTCTGGTACCCCTAACCTACCTAGTTCACATGCAAACCATTCACGTAGCACTTGAGGAGTAATTCTAACATTAGTTTTAAATTCTGCTTGTTTGAATGCTTTCCGAAGCGAGGCTTCATGAATCGGAAATAGTCGATCCTCTTGACCTAGATTACTTTTACTTGAAATATATTCTTTCAAAACTTTGTTAGTTTCTTTGTTATAGAATGATATCCATGTATGTTTAGTATTGTTTGTCATACCCTTGTTTGGTATAACCATCCTCTTGTCGAAGGCAATCTCTTTAACCTTTAAGTATAATAACTCGTCTCGTCTAAGTCCTGTAGTTGCATACATCATAAAAGCTGCTTTATCTTGTATTGCGGGAAGAGCCTCATAGAATCGTTGTAACTCCTCTTTGCTTGGTATTTGCCTTATCTTAATTGGTTTTTTAGGGAATTTGAAACTGTGAACCGCCTCCGGATTTTCCATAAAGTCTCTAAAAAAGACCTTAAGAGCTTTCAGTACATTTGCATAGGTTGAAGGATTCTTATCCTTATAGGTGATTAGGTGATCTCTAAGATCCTTACTTGTGATATTCAAGGGATGTTTCTTTGCGGTTTTCAGAAATCGTATCACTTGAATAATGTGTCCTTTCACTGTTAGATCTGATAATTGACGATCAACTATACAAAATTTGGTAAAGTTATCCAATAGTTTAGCAAGAGCTTCATCGTTTAAAGAGATCTCCGGAGCCTGTGACGGGGGTTCAAATCCCTCCCCGCCCGCTAGATATCTAACTTCTTTAAAATAATTAGCTAACTCGTAACTAGCTAGTTTGTTAAGGCTAGTCTTATATTCCGTAACTCCAGCAGATCTAGTGAGTGTATTAATAGAGGGGCAATGAAAAATCAGTATCGTTGCCACATCCTTGGCAAAACCATCCCCCATCTGATCTCCATAAAAGACTTGAAGAGCCGCATACTCCACATATCACATTTGCGGTTCCTCCTCCGATCCGATGTGCTTTAAGATTTCGCTTAAGCTTATCAGGAAATCTAACCAGGTCAGGATACTGTTTATAGAATTTAAATGAATCTTTAACAAACTCTATTGTATGTTCTGTCGGTTCTCTGTATCCTTGAAAAACCGCGTCATAATAATCTGGAACCACTTTCAGTGATCCAACAGCACCTATATTCAAGAGATTTCCTAAATCTGTACTATACATAGTAGGTTCATAACTATCGATAATAACTGTTTTCAAGGTTGCGTGAACAGCTTCGCTCTTCAATTTCTTCTGTTTCAATTTAAAACGTCGAACCCTTAGTTTCTGAAGAGCCTTCTCACATTGAGGATTAGTACAAATCTTTCTAGGTCTCCCGAACGTATACGATATCTCCTCTCCACAAATGACGCAGTGTAATTTTTTGCTTTCCATGGTATCTTCACCTTTCAACAGAGTGAAATACGTAATCCTAGTTATTAGGGTTATTTCATATAAAATATTTACACGTTATCTTATCTAAGATATCCAATAAAAGAAAGTAATTATGCCAAATTGAATCATATTTTTGGGTTTCTATCCTTTTTTTCACTATTACCTACTTGAAAATTTTGGAAGATCTCCCCATGCTATCAAATACTTCCCAGCAATGATGACTGTGCCTTTTACACCCGTAATCTTCTGTGCAGTTCTCACCCCTTCTTTAAGTGAAATCTTTGATATTGGTTTAACGACAGCATTACATATCGCTGTTGCCGCTGCATCAGCTAATGCTGTAGTATCTGCTATCACGGTGGCAGCATCTGCTTCTCCAAAAGTTAATGCATGTCCAATAGAAGCTGAACTTGTTCCTATTCCAACTGCTCCGTCTTCACTGGTTAGATTGAATAAGATATGTTTTGAAAATGGAGAAGTACCTGCATTTATATTTACTGTTGCTGTCCGATCAACTTGAGCGAAAATCTCTCCCCCATTCTCTACCAGCAAATATGATGGAGTGATATCTTTAACCGCTATATCAACAAGTGCACCAGCTACGGATGCTGATGGTCCTACATTCGCTTTATATGCTGCATCTGCCATTAAGGATGCTACTTCTGGAGCTATTGATTTAGGATCTAAAGGAAATAACGAATTGAAAAAGTCAGGGTGTATACGGGTATACACATCAAGAGATTTCCGAGCTTCATAGATCAAAGTGATAATATTTTTACCAATAATAAGATCATCAACTTTGATCTTAACTACCGTTTCTTTATATTTCCAATATATTTTATAGATTCCATCTTTTAAATCTATTATTTGTATATCACTAAGATGAGTCAAGCATCTAGACTCCTCATTCGTTCATAATTACATTGAATGCTTTCTGATTTGAATACTGCCTATTCATAGCTTCTAACAGAGTATAATTATAACCTGAAAACGAATTATCCCTATTTAAGTGAGTTAATGATTTTTTCAGCTTCATTCGTTATATTACAGAGCTTCTTCATCGTTATATTCGTCTTTTTATGCATCCTTTCTAAGGATGTAGCTACTAAATCATTTAAAATTATTAAATCAGCATTTGCAAGAGCTATTTTTGATTGTTTATCTAGACTTCTTAATATTGTAATCGGATATAATTTTTTCTTATCTATTAGTACTTCGAGTGCAGCCTCCGGCGGATAATTCCACCCTAGAAGTTTTAATTTTTTACATTTAGCATATTCAATTGCATCTGAGGAGAATCGTGTATTGGTAACTAACCATGCATTATCAAATTTTTCGCAGAAACCTAACTTATTACCAATAGTCAGATCCCGAAATCGAGCAAAGGTGTATAATGCTTCTTTTAATCCTGTATAGATCCCTTTGTAATTATGATATTTACATTCGATCATAGAGCGCTGATTGGATTCGTATTCAAATCTAGTCGCGATAATATCAATTTCATGGTTAACACATTGTCCTTTTATGATATTTCGTAATTTAATATTGTATTCCTGTGATTCTAGAATTTTCCCTACGAACGATTCAAAGGGGAATCCTGAAGGACCTAAATTCATTATCGCATCTTTTAGAGAATAAATAGATGCTTTTGCAGTATCTATTCGATTTAATAATTGAATAATAGCATTATAGATCTCTTTTGTTGTTATCCCATTATAAACGATTTTATTTATTTTATTTCGGATCTTCTCTGCTTCTTCTTCGGATGCTCCCGCTTTAATCGATGATTCTACTATCTTTTGAGGACTATAATACTCACAGTTACCATTAGCCTTCTCTACCCATATTCGTAAATGCCCTTTTTTATGGTCAGAATCATCACCTCTCAAGTATGAATTCCTCCACATCTGAAGTTACTTTGCTTACCTCACTCATAGTCATCTCAATTCGCTTTCCAACTTGCATTGCTTTTTTATCTTTCAAATTTGAGATAGCGTTTTCAAGCTTATGCCCTTTTTCAGAATAAATAGTGAATAAGACGTCATCTTTTCTCACTTGATCACCCATTTTCTTATAAAGTTGGATACCTGCTCCTTTATCTGCGGGAGCACCAGCTTTTCGAGCAAGATCAACAAGAAAAGCATTATTCATCCAAAGAATATTTCCAGATCTATCAGAATGTATATTATATCTATGATCGCCTAACACAAGATCCTCAACCATTATAGTTGAATCTCCACCTTGTAAAGCAATTATTTCACGAAGTTTTGCTTCGGCTTTTCCACTCTTGAGAGCTTGGAGAGCCATTTCCTTTCCTTTAGTATGACCAACCATTTCAAGTAAAGCGCCTGCAAGATCAGTGGCTTTATCGATGAGATCTTCACTCGCCAATTGATTCATAAGATTCTCTAGCGCTTCTTTTGCTTCCAGAGTAGGGCCTATAGTATATCCTATGGGCTGTCGTCCATAGGTGATAATACATCTAATGGTTATGCCAAGCCGATATCCTAGATTTAAGAAATCCTGTGCAAGTTGTTTAGCGTCTTCCAACGTCTTTATTTTAGCTCCCCAACCACATGGTATATCGATTACAAGGATTTCTGCTCCTACCGCTTTTTTCTTACTCAGAATTGAGGGTAGTAAGAGCGGATCAATAGAAAGTGGAAACTCTACTTTGATAAAAATATCATCTGCCGGAGAGAGATCCAAAGCTCCTCCCCACGTAATACAGCCACCTACTTTCTCCACGACACTTTTCATCTCATCTATACTGAGATCAACAGGCATCAATGTTTCAGCTCGATCAGCTGTCCCAGCTGCAGAAGTTATTGCTCGAGATGAACTTTTCGGAATCGTTAAACCACATGATGCTACGATAGGAACAACTAACAATGTTGTTTTATCACCTGGAACTCCTCCTATCGAATGCTTATCGACTATAATATCTCGATTGACTTTCAGAGTTTTCCCTGTTTCTACCATAGCGGTGGATAAATTCATAGTCTCCTCCAAATCAAGTCCTTGAAAATGAAGAGTTGTTACAAATGAAGCTATTTCTACATCACTTAAATTTCCTTGAACAACATCATGAATGATCTGATAAATTTCATTCTTACTTAATTTCCGACCATTCAATTTGCTTTTAATATACTTCAACGAGTTAGGAGAAGGAACAACTGATACTTCTACAAACTCTCTATTCTGTAAATATAAACGTTCTTTAATTTCATCATAGATTCCCAACTCTCCCTTCTCAATAACTTTTTCCGTTGTATTTACTATTGCAGTAATATTTGAGGTACCCTTCCTGATTTTTATTCTACCCTGACTACGAACTCCTAATTCCCCTGCATCCGCAATATTTAGGATAGCAATTAATGGGCCGCCTGAATCAACAAGCATTTCCTTAATTTTTAACTGCAATACTTGTGTTACCTCTCTCTTACCTCAATCATCTTCATTTGGTTTTATTGTTTGATATGAGGCCAGTTCATCTCTGTTAAATTTACCGAATATCTTTTGCATTAGATAAAATACTGTTTGCGGTGAAATAATTCCCTCCTCCGTTATTAGAGCATCAATATATTCGGGAGGAGTAACATCAAACGATGGATTACGAATTTCACATAATGGTATTTGACCAAGTTCTTTTGTTGAAATAACTTCATTAGGATTTCTCTCTTCAATCCACACCAATTCTCCTAAC
Source organism: uncultured Candidatus Bathyarchaeia archaeon (assembly GCA_964489085.1). Taxonomy (GTDB): domain Archaea; phylum Thermoproteota; class Bathyarchaeia; order 40CM-2-53-6; family DTGE01; genus CAZAXO01. Next base: position 1,171 of record CAZAXO010000119.1, on the reverse strand, counting down.
ATTGTTTCAGGACTAAACTTTAGTGTTTCTGCAGCCACTAAGAACTGTGTTCGAGCCTCATGAGCTACTGAAGCTAACATCGATGTACCAATCTTATTAATAACAGCACCATTAGCTGCTATTGCATCTGCTCCAACTATTACTCTATCTACTTCATTGATGAAATATCTTGCAGCACTATCAACAATCATATACGTTTCTATTCCTTCTTCTCCTAATTGTTTAGCCGTTATTCTTCCTTGAAGACGAGGTCTTGTCTCCGTAATATATACTTTAAATGATTTTCCCTCTCTATACGCTCTTTTTAGAATTGCTACTACTGCTGAACTATTACAATGTGTCAGTAAATTATCTCCATTTACTATTCTTCTCGCTCCAAACTTCGCTATCGTATCAACCATTTTCAACGTTCCTTCGATGAACGTATTAACAGACTCATCAATACCATGTTTAAAATTTACGGGAGAATTATCTTTAAGTTGTTTAGCCTTATGCATAACAAATCTTATACTATTTGGTAATGAGACCGCTGTTGGTCTTGAAGACAAGAGTTTGCTTGCAGAAGCTTCTAAGCGTAACAGTAAATCTTCTGTAGAAGCATCTCCCCCTTCAACAATGACTCTACGCAAAACATCAGCTGCATATCTAGCTATTGCAGCAGCACCTCTCACTCTCATCTGTTGTATATCTTCAACAGCTTGATCAACCAAATCCAACTTAATCACCTCTTCTATTTTCCCTATCCGCTGATATAATCTTTAAAATATGGATAAGATTCACTCCCCTCTCCCCTTTAAATGAATTACTCTTAAACACTTGATTATGTGAAAACTTTGGCAGAAGAAAAAGAAGAAAATACCAAAATTGTAGCGGAAGTACATGAAGTTAAGGATCTTACCGGAGTTGGATCTGTAACAGCAAGTAAACTTAATAATGCAGGTTTCACATCGATAGAAGCCCTTGCGGTAGCTCCTATAAAAGAGCTTATGGAGAAAGCAGGTTTAACTCTTGATACTTCACTTAAAATCTGTGATGAAGCTAGACAACTTGTACGACCCGATTTCATGACAGCTAAAGAGCTTTGGGATATACGATCAAAGATGAAACGACTTACCAGTGGTTGTCGAACATTAGATGAACTCTTAGGTGGAGGTATAGAAACACAAGCGAT
>CAZAXO010000118.1:0-7146 GCA_964489085.1 uncultured Candidatus Bathyarchaeia archaeon | reverse complement strand
ATCCTGGTCCACCTCCACCTCCTCCACCACCTGGAAAGATTTCTCCAGTGAAAAGTTCAGCGATTATATATAATCCGAAAAAGCCGATTGTCGTGTAGAAGTTCTCTTTAACGAAGTTGATACTTCTTTTGATAGCGCTGAAGACTCCCAAATTATCGATCACTACTGCTGGTATCCAGAATAAAGTAAATATGAAGATAAGAGCTTCAATAGTAACGAGCACTAAAGCTAAACCAGAGATGTTAGTTAAGATCTTGAAGATTGTTTTAAGTAAGATTAGCCCTCCTGGAATCTGTGTAAATCCCTGTTCAAATATCTCTGCAAATCCTCCTTGAAATAGTTCAGGGGTTATAAAGTCTTTTATGGCTGAGAGGATCATAGCGATTGCAGCGCCAACACCGATGAGAAATATGATTAAATAGATTACCAAAAAGAATATTGTGCCTCCGAGTATTCGAGTAAAGTACTCTTTTACACCCATCTTGAAGTCATCAAAGCTCGTCTCACCAGTTAGAAGGGCCATTTTATTTAGGTTTGCCATCCCAGCTGTGATCGTCACTAATAGAATCAATGCGAGGACAAATATAATGATCCCTCCAGTGAATCCTCCTCCTAAGAGGAAAAGAATCGGTGTTTGAGAATTTCCAGCGATTATTAGTATAGGAACGAAGATGTAAAGAGCTGTTATGCCTAGAGCAACAGGAACAAGATATTGTAAGATTAATGGTGGTAGAAAGAGTAAGAAATTCTGTTTTAAGATTTGGTAAGATCTTTTCATTAGATCAAAAATCTCCATGTCTTTCACCTATTACTACTAAATTCGGGCTGTGTATATAAGAATTATTTGTATATGATAAAACCATTCACGATATTCCATGCATGGAATATAAGATCTCTTAAGAAACTTAATAAAAAGCGGCTTGCAGAAGATGAAAAAGGCTTCTTCAATTACCTAATAAAAAAAATAATAAAAAGTAGCTAACTAGTAAGAGTAGTAGAAGTTTATTAACAACATAAACTCACCTTAATCTTTTATAGTTAAGAATTAAGTTATATGCGGTGAACATCATGAATCAACCAGAATATAAAGGAATTGGAACAAGATTTGTTGCACAAATCATTGACGGCATCATTTTACTGATTATCTATTTCGTCGTTGGATATTTAATGTTCGGAACAACAACCTGGTCTGCTACAGGATATGCAGCAGCACCTGTATTTGTAGTTAATGGAATCATCGGTATTCTTTACTTTGTAGGTTTAGAAGGAACAAGCGGTGCAACGATCGGAAAAAGAGCTTTAAAAATGAGAGTAGTTATGGAGAATGGAAGTCCATGTGGACTCGGAGCAGCATTTATCAGGAATATTCTAAGGATTATTGATGTACTACCTTTCGCTTATATCATCGGTGTAATTATGATTGCACGATCTGCAAAGAAACAGCGTCTAGGAGATTCAGCTGCGCATACCGTAGTAATTGGCGAATCATTGGTTACCAGTTCAACTACCACTCAACCACAATCCGCTAGCTACACACAGTCGCCTTCAGAAGTATCAACAAAAGTAGGCGAAAAATTCTGTATAAGTTGTGGTGCAAAGATCCCATCAGAAGCAACATTCTGTCCCAAATGTGGAGCTAAAGAATAACCATCCCACTTTTTCCTATTTATAATTATACCTAAGATTCTATAACTAGCTAACTAACCTAATTCATAGTCTTATTGATCAATATCCTTCCTCTGCTACATTATCTATACTACGGTGTTTCCGCCGTCAACTATGTAAGCTGCCCCTGTCACTGCCGAAGCTTCATCAGACGCTAGGAAAAGGACCGTATAAGCTATCTCCTCTGGTTTAATCAAACGACGAAGTATAGCATTGTTTTCAATAAGTATTTTTCTTGTTTTATCTGGATTAAGAGATCCATCTATGTATTCTTGTAATATTGGAGTATCAGTAACTCCTGGACATACACAGTTAACACGAATATTTTGGGGACCGTGATCAACAGCCATAGCCTTTGTAAGCATAATAACTCCACCTTTTGATGTATCATAAGCTACTTCATTGGGTAATGCAACAATCCCCCCTACCGATGCAGTGTTAATAATTACACCTCCTCCTCCTTTCGCCATTACTGGTATAGCATATTTTGAGACAAGAAATATACCTTTCAAGTTGATATTCATGACTTTATCCCAAAGCTCTTCACTAGTATCTACGACTGTTCCTACAGGACTAATACCAGCATTATTAAAAACGATATCAATCTTTCCATAGTTTTCTAAGACTGTGTTTATCATTTTCTTAGCATCATACGATTTGCTTACATCGGCTTTCACAAATATTGCTTCACCATTGGATTCTGTAATTCTTTGAATAGTCTCTTCTCCTTTCATAATGACTAAATCTGCAACAGCAACTTTTGCACCTTCATTAGCGAATAATATTGCGGTTGCACGACCAATCCCTGAACCTGCACCAGTAATCAGAGCTACTTTACCCTTTAACCTCATATATACTCCCTCATTATTCTACAAAATGAAGATGTCATTCCATCTAGATTTAGCTAAGATATTTAATCTGGATAAAGTCCTCCATTTACGTCTAACACTTCCCCTGTAATGAAACTTGCTTTATCAGATACAAGGAATGCTACCGCTTCAGCAACCTCCTCGGGTCTCCCCAATCTGCCTAAAAGAATTTGTTTGATTATAGAATCTTTAATCTCTTTAGGCCATATTCCAATCATTTCGGTATCAATCATTGCCGGACATACCGTATTAACATAAACTCCATATTTTGCCCATTGTTTTGCCATTGAGAAGCTTAAATTACCTATTGCAGCTTTTGAAGCAGCATAGCTTGCTCCTGCATATATACCACCTATCTTTGCAGCTGATGAAGAAATATTGACTATTTTTCCATAGTTATTCTTCTTCATTTCTTCAAATACTGAACATGAGCATAACAAAACACTCTTTAAATTTATTCTCATGAGCTTATCCCACTCATCCTCTGTTATATCTTTTAACAGAGTTGAAGAGAAGATCCCCGCATTATTAACTAAAATATCAATCTTATGAAATCTATCGAGAGTGGATTGAACAAGTCTTGATATATCACCGCTATTTGATGCATCTCCTTCTACTGCTAATGCTTCACCTCCCATATCCCGTACTTTTCGAACTATAGATTTTGCTAACTCAACTTTTATATCGAATACCACAATCTTAGCACCATACTTAGATAACATTAACGCTATAGCAGCACCAATCCCTTTTCCGCCACCAGTTACAATAGCTACTCTATCATTCAACAAGTATCTTACACCAACATCAAGAAAGTAAATAACCATTAAAACATACTAATAATTATTCATAGTTACATTGTAAGATCATTTATCTCCATAATATGAGTTGCTGTCTTCATTTTTCAGTGTAAACATAGATTATGAGTAATGCGGAAATTATCATCAAAAAGATTAATGGAAGCATAATAGCATACCAAGGATATCGAGTACCGGCTACTCCTGCTAATAATGATCCTACTAAACTCCCAATCGATCCACTCGTATAGAACATAGCTATAGTTAATGATACTTGCTCTATCTTCACCTTATCCCCTATAGCAGCAGAACTGATTGGAAGTTTAATACCCCAAGCAAACCCAAATAACATGAGTGCAAAAGTAATAATGTAAATGTTACTTGCGAACGCTAATAAGCTAAAACATGCAATTGGAAAAAAAGAAGAAATAATTAAAATTTTTTTACGACCTACATGATCAGAGAAACTGCCACTTGGTATCCTTATAAGTATATTAAATCCTCCTCTTACCGCAAAGAGAAGACTAACTATAGATGCGGTATATCCCAGAGATGACGATGCATATATTGGAAAGAGAGTGTTAAATAATCCTATTGTCAAAAAAAAGAGCATATGCGTTACAAATAATGCTGAAATACTCGTATCAAATAAAACGTTTCTAACAGATTTCTTTAATCTTTTCGATCTATCACTAATAAATGGAATAATATCATGTGCAGCTAATGAATTAGCTAAGAGTAATAAACCACTTATAGGGAATATAGTTAGAAAAAGAAAAACTTCTCGATAAGAAAAAAAGTTTAAAAAATAACTCATTAAAAGTGGGCCAATAACCATACCGGACCCTAAAGCTACAAAATATTTCCCCCCTACAGATCCTCTATCCCCTTTAGATGCCATAGCGAGAGATAACGAAGTTGAAATAGGAAGGAAGGAGGCGAATCCCACACCAAATAATGAGACCACTGGAAAGAGTAGAATTGGATCTTCAGCTATAACCAAGAGAACTAAGGCAGCTATTTGCGTAAAAAAGGAGAAAAGGAGAACTTTTTTAACATCTATAGAGGTAGCGATAAATCGAAAGGGGATAAGTATCATAATTAATGTTACAGGAAACATAGCGGTTATGATTCCTATCATAAATACAGAAGCCCCTAAATCAAGCGAGTATATAGGAAGAATAGGCATAATTGATTGCCATCCCATAGTAAATGAGAAAGTTATCCAAAGAATAACTCTAAGAGAAATCGGCTTTCTACCATCTTTACCCTTTCGAAATGTAGGCAATAGTATACAACTCAACGAGCTAATTAGCTAAGAAAAACATGTGATAGTAATAAAGTAGCCGATAGAAAATGTACACTAATAACAGTTTTTGCTATTAAGCGTAGAATAACAACATTGAAAGAGGTGGAATAATCTTAAACTATCTTTTTGGATATTCAATAGATGTCGTCTATATAGGAATTATAAGAAGTTGCTCTAAATTTTTTAATTATTTATTCTTTTTGCTACTCTTATTCTTCGCCTTGGGTTTCACTGAGTTGTTCAGATATTTGCTGCCAGAGTTCTAAGAATTGCTCAAGATGTTCACCTGCTTCCTTATATTTTCCCTGCGACCACAAATCTAAATAATTTTGTAGATGCAAATTTGCTTCTTGAAGTAAGTTTTGTAGAGTCTTCTCTGTCGTAGGTTGTGTTACTGGTTCTGACACGCCAGCTAACTGATCTAAATAAGCTTGAAAAGCTTCTTCTGCATTCATACCTAATCCAACATTGTAATCTCCCGTGAAAGCAGCTCCTACACAAGCTACAACGCCTATCTCAGTAACTACACCTCCAGATCCAGCTGTGTAAACGGGTATGAAGTATACATCGTGATCACCTACTCTATAGAGAATATTATCCCCTATACGTGGCTCCCGCAGTAAAGTCTTTAATGTAGCGAATTCAGGATTTTTTTCTAATGCTTCCATTGTTCCTGTAGGACCGAGAAGCTTTGTTTCCGCTTCAAGAGGTACCTCATAGAATATGAGTTCTCCCAATTGCGAGTAATCGTTTTGTACTGTCATATAACCTGCTAGATTTCGTCCTCGAGCCCCTCGAAGTTCCAATGAAAGCAATCCGATAAACTCCATCTCATTAAACCCAGGAGGCTGAGCAATAATGAAATAGGTATCTAAGCCCTCAGGAACCTCGAAAAATTCTTTAGCAACAATAAATGTGGATGGATCTGTTATATGGAAGTAATCGTACATTCCAACTCGCCATTCGAATAGTTCTTCAGGATATCTCGTCTGATCCATAAGCCATTCTGGAACTTCAGTGGTGATGTAGTCTTTATATAAGTACTTAAAGAGTTCACTGAAATAATCATCACCTGTAATAAGTAGTTGAATATCGCCACTATATACATCAATCAACGCGTATCCCACCAGCCTCATAACTGGATTTCCTTCACTCCAAGGAACTTTAAAGGTGTCGAGTCGCACAATTAAAGGCATCATATAATAGGTTCTTTCACCGTCTGTAACGGGGAACATGTCAATTGGTCTTTCACCGAAAGTATATTCAAAGTAGGGGAAGAGCATACTCATCCGATCATAGACATCCCTATATCGTAACAAATTTACTTCTTTATCACGGAAAGCTAAGAAAAAGTTAAACTCATAAATCCAGCTTAAAGGAGGTTGAACAGTAACTCCTCCTTCACCATCATAAAAGTAGCCTCCTAGTTCGTCACTTCGTTCCCGATCCGTTGGATACGCAGCCCATACCTCATGAAAAAGACCTCCTTCTCCATAATAGATTCGCCTTTGCTTGAAGAACAAATCAGTATCCACAATCTTACCTTCTTGAGCATCTAAGAGATAAAAGCCGTCAGGTACGTGTGTATAGACTAGATGACTTGCATACCAGCGATCTTCAGGTTGAACAGTGTCAGGGAGAAGAGGCTTCATCGATGAAGCCCAGAAAAGCTTCTTATCGAACCGTATAATGTCTGAGTCTTGGTAATCTACATAGGGGATCAAACCGATCTCTGGCTTCAATTTTGCGTAGCCAGCACTCCAATCCCAAAGTCTCACGGATGAAAGAAGATTACTATGTTCTTTAGTGTACGATGGTACTTGACTTTTAGGTATAGGAGATGAACTGAAATTAAGAGGATAAGGAATCTCAGTTACTTCATTGAGTTCAGCTAAGTAACGATTGACATTTATCTGCTGAGCTGTGTAAGGGCCAAGCCATTCAACTTTTTTAGCGTCAGCAATACTATTATTGATAGCTGTCACTGAGAAAATTGTCAGTGCAATTAAAAAGATCGGAATAATTCGAATACCTAAGCGACGACGAGTAAAGAATCTCATATCTTTGGTTGAATTTTTCAATTTATCCCAGAAAGCCAAGATTAAGAAGCAGAAACCTGCAATTAGTAAACCTCCTATAACATATCGTGTGTTATAGTTGATGAATGATGGAAAAAACATATTAAACGCAGTCCAGAGACTAGCTAAGCCAAGTAATGCCCAAAATGTTGCTAGTCTCCATCCAACTTGCTGGGATTCACCATCCAATTCTTGTTTATTAGGAGTCATGATCCTAACTAAGTGAGTTAAACCAATCAAAACAAATAAGCGAATACCAACCACCGTTAAGATAGGTCCTATTAACAGGGTTAAAGCAGGAATAAGCGCAACAACATTTGTCTCTGCATAGACTGCATCAAGTGGTGGAGTAACAAATGGAAGTTTAAAGATTCTCCAAACAGCAGATAGATAAGGATTCCATCCCTGATTCATGGCATACACTGCCATAC
>CAZAXO010000117.1:0-7249 GCA_964489085.1 uncultured Candidatus Bathyarchaeia archaeon | reverse complement strand
GTTAAAACCTCGATACCTTGATCTATTGTTCTTACTGGATATACATGAAATTTCCCTGTTTGAACAGCTTCAACAACTTCTTCTTTCAGCATTAGATTCTGGATATTACTTTCAGGAATTAGTACACCTTGTTCTCCTGTTAATCCTTTTGTTTTGCAGATTTCGAAGTACCCTTCTATCTTTTCATTTACTCCTCCAATCGCTTGGACTTCTCCTTTCTGATTAACAGAACCTGTAACTGCAATACTTTGCTTGATAGGTAGATCAGAAAGTGTTGATAAAAGAGCATATAGTTCTGTGCTTGAAGCACTATCTCCATCTATCATGCCATAACTTTGCTCAAATACTAAGCGTGCTGAAAGGCTCAAAGGCTTGTCGCGAGCATATCTCTCAGCTAGATATCCACGAAGTATCATAACTCCTTTGGTATGGATTTTTCCTCCTAGTTTTGCTTCACGTTCAATATCGATAAGACCTTCACGACCTAAGCCTATACTTGCAGTAACGCGTGAAGGTCTACCAAATGAAAAGTCCCCTAAGCTGATAACCGCGAGACCATTTACTTGACCAACAGCTTTCCCTTCTGTATCAATAAACAGTATATTTCGTTGAATTGATTCTCTTATCTTTTCTTGGATGAGATTAGAACGATAGACTTTCTCTTCCACAGTCTTCTTTATGTGATCTGCAGTAATATATTTAGAATCCTCTTGTGATGCATAAAAATTGGATTCTCGAATAATATCAGCAATTTCACCAAACCTTGTAGAAAGTTTTTGTTGGTCGTGCGCAATCCTAGAGCTGTACTCAACTACTTTGGCTATTCCAGAAGCTTGAAGATGTTTTAGTTTCTCTTTTTGGCAAAGAGTACAAATAAATCTCATATACTTGCTTATATTATCGTCCGTACGATCCATCGTTGTATCAAAGTCTGCTTTAACTTTAAAGAGTTCTTTAAAATCAGCATCTAATAGATATAATTGTTGGTAGAGCAAGGGTTTTCCAATAAGAATTACTTTAACATCAAGTGGAATAGATTCTGGTCTTAATCCTTTAGATGTTATACCACCTAAACGTTCTCCCGCCTCCTCAATAATTATACATTTATTCATTAAAGACCTTTTTAACGCGTCATACGAGAACATATTACGCAGTAACTCCTCAACAGGAAGAACTAAATATCCACCATTTGCTTTATGTAGAGATCCTCCTCGAATCATGGTAAAATCTGTAGTAAGCACACCTAAACGTGCCTCTTTTTCTATTCTTCCAAAGAGATTATGGTGTGTTGGATTTAACTCCATGATCACAGGAGCATTCTTCATATTAGAATTATCTACTACAACATTCACTTCATATTTTCTATAATGGGTTTCCTTTAGAAAAGGAATTAAATTTGAGAGTTGTTCAGGTGCCTTGGGTCCCGTTATAAAGAGAGTTACATTCTCAAGAATATCATTTCGTATTTCTTTAAGATAATTTCTAACTTCAGAGAATATCTTGTATTTCTTAGTAATGGCATCAACTAAATATCCTATCGAGTAAAGCGTAACTTCTCGATTCAATTTTTGTATTTCTTCATTTCCTTTTTTTTCAAGTTCTTTTAGTTGTCTAAAAGCACTACGTAACTGTTTACCTAAGTCATCTCTTTTTTTCTGAATCTTTTCTCTTATTTGAGGAGCTAAAGCTAAAAAATCTTTATCACTTAACGGTTTTCCATCAACAACAGGAGCAACTAAAATGCCTATTTTAGTACTCTGAAGAACAAAACCTTCTTCTCTAGCTCTTTCATTAAGCTGAGCTAATAGTTCACGCCTCTCTTTATCAATAACTCTAACTACAGCTTCTTTTTTAGTCGTATATTCCTCACTTTCAAAAGTTTTAGGCAGTATATTCCTGGATTCTTCAATAAAATTTTTAATATCTTTTTGAAATACTTTTCCTTGACCAGGTGGAAGTTCTATAACATTAGGAATAAATGGGTTACTAAAATTATTAACATAGCACCAGTCCGAAGATGGAGGTTTATCCTTCACCATATCTTCTAAAAAATCTTTTACAGCGGTCATTCTACCAGAACCTGGAAGACCAGCCGCATATACATTAAAACCATCTTCCTTAATATCTAAACCGAACTTTAACGCTTTTATCGCTCTATCTTGACCAATAATCCCTTCAAGAGGTTGAGTGTTTTCAGTATTTTGACAAGATAATTGTTTAGGATCGCATACAATTCTCAATTTATCTACTGGAAGTTCGCTTATCAACCAATCACTTCCTCTACTATATTATAAGAAAGAAATTATTAACCTATTTAGGTATTATTTAAAATATTCAGATAGTTAGTGAGACGATTAATTCATTTTTCTGAATCAAGATAATTTAAAATAAAATAGTAATACAAATCAATGATTTTCCTGGATAGTTGAAATGACTACCTAATATGTCCTCTCTACTATAAAATCCGCTAATGTGATTAAATTATGCTTAGCTTTTGTCTCTGATAATTTAGAAAGATAGTTCTTACTCTTTTCCACCAATTTATATGCATATTCTTTCGTTTGTTCTTTCGCATTAGTGTTATTAATTAGATTAAATGCTTCGATGAGATCCTCCTCAGATACTGTATTTTTCTGGATAATTGAGAGTAATTGTTGTTGTTCGTTACATGGTAGATTCTGTAAAGTAAATATGATAACAGCATTCCCTAATTTATGCTCTATAATGTCCTTTCCTTTGGTTTTTCCTGTTTGCTCTCCGAAGATATCTAAAAAATCATCAACAATTTGAAAAGCTAATCCTATATGCCAACCATATTGTGAAAGCGAGTTTCGAAGAGTCTTTGACGCATTTGCTTCTATACTTCCAACTTCACAAGAAGCACCAATGAGTGAGGCAGTTTTTTTTCCTATCATATGTAAATATTCATTAAACTTTACATTCAAATAACGGTTTTTCTCAATGTATGATCCTCTCCAATCTGTTTGCTCCATGAGCATATCCAACCGTTCTCCTTCAATTAATTCTTTAATTACAAAAATCATTAGCGATCGAATCTCATGAGGATTCTGACAATCTTCAGTCAATTCTGATAAACATTCTCTATAGAACATACCTGATAATAACGCCATTTCATCAGAGTAAACTGATCGAGTGGTAGGAACTCCCCTTCTTACTTCCCCTCGATCAATTATATCATCAATAATAAGACTATAATTATGAATTAACTCTACAAGAGCCGCACCAAACAACCCATTCTCTTGTAAACCACCGGCTGCTTCACAACTGAGAAGTGATAAAGAAGCTCTAACTCTTTTACCACCAGTACTAATTTGATGTTTTACGATAGGTTGAAACGACTCATTTACCTCTTTACTTAAATATCTGTCTAAGATCGGATCAACAAGCTTACCAATGGAAAGTATTTCGTCGATAGTTGTCAAATATTACTCTTCCTGTGTGTTTCTAACTTTATTTGAAGTTATTAAAGTACATATCACGTCTTCTTGTCGTACTACTTTAAGAAGTCTATTTGGTTCCTCCAAATTAACTATCGTCACTGGAATCCCATTAAGTGAAATACGTTTTGCCTCTTTAATCTTACCCGTTATTCCTCCCGTAACATCAATACCAGCCATAGTCTCACCATAAAATGATTTAGAATTTGAATCGCCAAATTTGACATGAGGAATTATGTGTGCAGAACGATATTTCTTAGGATCTCTCGTGTATAGACCATCTACATCACATCCAAAGATAACCATATATGGCTTGAATATGTTTGCAAAATATGATGCAAGCTGATCTCCTGAGATAATTGATAAACCTTGTTCAAGATCAGGCACTAGATCTCCATGTAAGAGTGGTACAGCACCTAACTGTAATATATGATTTAATGGATTACAAAAACAACGAAATATACGACCTTTCTTCGCTAAGAGAAAACTAGAAGGATTTATAGGATACGCTTTCACTCCTTGTTCTTTTAATGAACTCAGGAAAAGATTCGTTAATTCCATAAGATTCATTTTAAGCTCGGTGATACCTTTCCATTGATAGTCTCCCTTGTATCCTTCATTTAGTTTATACTTAGCGGCAATAGGATGACCATAAGATCCAGCGCCATGAATCAATATTAATTGATCGGTTATTTGTGATATTTGATTAGATACTGATTTGATCACAGATACTTTCGGACATGTCTCTTTATTTTTTTTAGTAATAACGGATCCACCAACCTTTACTATCAATAAAGGTTTTTGTACCGTATTTATGCACCACCTTAGATTTCGGACCCTGTAAGTATACGTTTAACTTTAACTTGCGGTCGATCTGGCGCAATTTTATCTCCACATTTATCGCAATAGATAATTCCTTTCGAAAATAGTTCACCACATTTTGGACAGATTTCAGCAGCGCCTTCCATTTCATCGAGTTTTTCTATTAGATTCTTCATCGAATCAATTATTATTCTTTTATTCTTATGAGACATTTTATCTCACCATTATACCTATTACAAGATTTTATATTCGATCATTTATCAGATGTTATATGATTCGTATAAGCTCATTCTAAAATGATTTTTGTTTCAGCTTATTAATTACATATCGAAAGATGGATTAGTAATATATATAACTCGAAATTGAATATATCGATAATATTTAAAGTTACTACTTAATTGTTTCTTTTCTTATTTCGAGAATGATTGAGATAATCTAAAGCTTTTTCAACTGTCAATTTATGAATTAATACCCATTTCTCTCTCTGTGTTGCTCCTCGAACAATAACTATCGATTGTTGCTTAACTTTGAATACTTCTGCAAGCATTTTAAGTAACTCATGATTTGCTTTTCCCTTTTGAGGTGGTGATTTAACTTCAATCATTATACCCAATGTTTTATCAAAGAATATATGTTGTCTATTCGATGATGGTTTAACCACAACTTTGAATAAGCAATCCTCCTTCAATTGAGAGATTACAGGTGGGTATTGCTTGAAATTCATTCAATACGCATTCCTATCTTATCAGGAACTGTAAATCCGGACATTTTTTCAAGTTTCTTTTTAAAAGAATTTGAACTTAATTCGTTCAAGAAAGATTGTATTGACATCTTAGAAAGTCTTTTGCGAGGAATAGCAAAGTCATATGATTCTTCCCCTAAAAACTCAAATTCTAAGTTATATTGTTTCGCATATGCTTCAATTCCAACTCCAATTTCTGCTCTTCCATGTTTAACCCCTGATGCAATTGCTGAATGGGTTCTCGCTTCTACCCAATACCCAACTAAATCTTTTTTAATGGTTTCAATAGGTTTATGTAATATATCTGCTGCTCGCTCTATCTCATAATCTATTAATAAACGGGTTCCCGAACCTTTATTTCGATTAATAAATGTTAAGTTCTGTTTAATAATATCTTCAAAACTCGAAACAATTCCTTTCAGCTCTGGCCTCATAATGAAACCTTGTTTTCTATTATATCCTCTAAATAATGTAATATCTCGATTATATCCCATCTCTGAAATGAATGGAATGTTGTACTCGCCTGACTTATGTAATAGATGAATTCCTGCTACATCAGCTTCTCCTCGAGCTGATGCTCTCAATCCCATAAGAGAGCCTACATTAAGTATTCTACTCGAGATAGGGGGGTCTCTTTCAGATAAAGCAGCTAGAAGTATATCGGCTCCAATACAATGGCTTCCTATTAACGTTAAATCGGGGATTCTCCACTCCCTTGAGTATAATGTTGTGATTACTTTTTCTCCCTCTTCCAATATTGTTTTTGTAGGATCAACTTCAATAAAACCATCTGCTAATGAGTAAGATGTAACTGCACCTGATCCGCTTAGTAGTGGGTATGAAAAATAACTTCCCTTTTCGGATGAAACAAGTCTTACGGGAATAAACTCTCTTCGTCCCGCTACTTTTATATATTTGAAGGGCATCTGCGCTTTAACTTTCATTTGAGCTTCCTGTTTAATTCCCGACATATCTGTTAGGAATGGTTTAACAAGGATATGAAAAGCTGTTAAAGCTGATGTTGGATATCCTGGCAAACTAAAAACAGGTTTTCCTTTAATAACTGCTACTATGGTTGGTTTAGCTGGTTTAACAGCTAAACCATGAATAATTACTCCTGGTTTACCTATACGATTAAGAATTTGATAAATTGAATCTCCTCTACCAGCTGATGTACTTCCAGAGGTGATAAGTATATCTGATTGTATTAATCCATTTTTTATTAGATTTTCTAAATGATCATCCTGATCAGTAGATACACCTAAAAATATAGGAAAACAGCCACATTCGAATAATGAACTATAAATTGAAGTTGAGTTTATATCATAGATTTTTCCATAGGAAAGTTTACTTCCAGGTTGGAGTAATTCATCTCCTGTAGAGATAACAGCTACTTTAGGCTTCTTATATACGGGAATACTACTGAAACCTATAGCTGCGAGGATCCCTAATTCCTTTGTAGTTAATAGAGTACCTTTTCTTAGGATGGTTTCTCCAATTGAAATATCTGATCCGGTAGAGGAAATATGTTCACCAGGAATTATTGGTTTAAATGCATAAAGATATTTTCCATTCTCTTGAGTATACTCAACCATTATTACCCCATTTGCTCCAAGGGGAATCGGTGATCCTGTTGCAACTTCACACGCTTGTCCTTTACTTATTTTGACAGTTGGTTTTTCACCTGCTTGTATTCTTCCAGCTATTCTAAGTTTAATTGATTCGGTCTCCGTTGCACCATACGTGTCTTCAGCTTTAACCGCGTAGCCGTCCATTGCTGCTCTATCGAATCCTGGTACATCAATGGGAGCGATTATATCCTCATAGAGTACTCTACCATAAGCTTCATTGAGAGAAGCACATTCATCACCAAAAGGTTTCGGTTTGTAATAGTGATATAGGAGTCTTTTTGCTTCATCTAAATCTAGTAGTTTTCTAAATATTTTCCTCAACGATATCTACTCTATAACTGGTTTAAAGAGATTAACTCTTACTATGTTTCCTTCTTCAAAACCTTCATATGATTCTGGCACTTCGATTACACCATTTGCTCTTACCATACTTGAGAGTATGCTTGATCCTAATACCCTAACTGGCTGAACTATCAAAGCTCCATCGGTTAACCTTTCCACTTTAACTCGTATAAATGATCTAATACCTGGCGGAGAGACAATTCTTCTAGTAAGTTTAGCAAAAACAAACGTTTGCTCTTCTCGTTTCCTTTGTA
>CAZAXO010000116.1:0-7321 GCA_964489085.1 uncultured Candidatus Bathyarchaeia archaeon | reverse complement strand
GTCTACGATCTCTAAAATCTATGAACACGCAAAGAATACTCCTATTGTAGCAGTGACCGACCTCTATAATAAAGAGTTAGTGGTCGAAGGCGTGAAAAAGGGGTACGTGAAAGACTATTTTATCAAACCAGTAGATACTGATAAATTAATTCATGTAGTACAATCTTATATATAATTTGAGCGTGTGAAACAAGTAGCTAGCTAGCACTATGTTCTCTTCGGGGTATTAGAGGTTACTGTAACGGATACCTATATAGTATTGATACAATGTTAAGTTAGTTGATCTAACTTTCTTTTAATCATAAAAAATTTGACATTTCCAACAGTAGCTTTTACCAATCAGATCTAGGTATACAACTTTTTCTTTACAAATTTTACATTTATCAGTATCTTTAATATTAGCTGAGGATGATTCTACAGGATTTCTCTCTGTTTCAAACAACAGTAAAGTCCACCTTATAATAAGTTGTTAATAGTACCATTAATACTATTGTAGAACTCAATATATCTATGTATGTACCAAATGAGACAAACAATTTGTTATATACAAGTTTAGCAATAGTTTATAATGCAGATGGGAGCAGAAATATTTATTTTCTCCACTTTAATCCAATTTTTTCCAATAATGCTCCCTTCTTCTTAATTATAAAAAAACAGGCTCGAACTCTATTGCTGAAGATAAAAGTTCATCGCTAAGCTGATGCTAACTTCATCATTTAACTATTTAGTTACAAAATATAATACTATTACTAGTATAGTTGGTTATTGCACTACAGAAGATAAGAAAGCTTTTTTTGTTGATAGTTGAAAAATCTTCGATGTATTATGAGTCGACAAGTCAACTCAGAAAAGAGATGTCTAACTGGAATACCTGGTCTAGAAGAAATATTAGTTGGAGGATTACCACAAGGAAAATCTATGGTTCTCATTGGCGGTCCGGGAAGTGGTAAGACCATTTTCTTATCTCAATTTATCCACAATGGAATCAAAGAATATGATGAACCAGGAGTTTTTATTACATTACATGAAAGTCCTGAGAGTATAAAAGAGAATATGTTAAAATTAGGATGGAACTTGTCAGAACTTGAATCTAAAAAACAATTAAAATTTTTAGATCTATCGCCTATCGTATTTCTCTCTCCTGAAGAGTTTCATAGAACTGTATATGGATTAAAGGTACCCGAATTTACAATTGAGAGTATGGTGACCTCTATCAAAAGACAAGTAGACTCAATTCACGCTAAACGAATAGCGATTGATGGTATAACTTCCCTATCAATATACGAGGATGAACCAAATAAGAATAGACGTACTATTTCTCATCTTTTTCAAGGCTTACTTCGAACAAGCTGTACCTGCTTATTTACTTCAGAAGTTAGAGCATCCACGTTAGAGCGAGAATTTCAAATTGAAGAGTACTTAGCTGATGGAGTAATTCTGCTTCAGAAGATTGTTAAACGTAACAAGTTGACGAGAACAATTCAAATAGATAAGATGAGAGGAATTTCTCATGATTCACAACCACATCCGTATGACATCAAAGATAATGGTATTATAGTATTTCCTAATGAAGTTGCTCTGTAACATAGTTTAAAATTAATGCAATGAATTTCAACTATTCTATAACTTTTCTATGTATGTAATGAATTTCATGTAAATATGATGTTATATCAAGTTATAACAACTTTCTCAATGCCGTCTTGGTTGTATTATCTTGCCTATGTTTCACAGAATTTTATAAAAGAAATTGAAATAGGCATATGTGATAAGATGTGATTGATGAAAATCAAATCGTATCTAAATTATCCCATTTCGGTATTTCAAAAGATGAAGCAATAACCTATCTTACATTACTCAAAAAAGGACCAAGCACAGCCAGTGAAGTTGGGCATAAAATGGGATTTTATAGAACATATACTTATCGAGTACTCAAGACTTTAGAAGAGAAAGGACTTGTTGAGATTACCTTAGAACGTCCATTTAGGTTTATAGCTACTCCTTTGGAAGAAACATTAAACCAGAGGTTGGATGAGGTCAAACATGAGCTTTTAGAACTTGAAAAAAGTAAGAGTGTTATTCTTGATAGTTGGGGGAAGGTGTCTGCAGTTGATATAGTAAGTGAGAAACCTAAGTTCAGTATGCTTCAAGGCCGTCGTCGAATTTATGATTTTATACATCAGATGTGTAGAAGAGCTGAAAAAGAGATCCTTTTTATGACTACGAGAAATGATCTTAATCGCCTCTTTTTATCCGGTGTAATTGACTTATTGAAAAGTATAGAACGTAAAGGTGTAAGGATACGATTTCTCATACATATAGATAAACCCGCTATTAACATTGTAGAAAAATATCTTCGTTTTATTGAATGCCATCATCTCCCCCTCCATACTATTCTACGATTAGTTATCATAGATAAAAAAGAGATTTTTTCAACAGCATACATGGATGATTCAATGAGTATGACAACTAAGAAAGACGTTGGATTGTGGACAAATGCAGCAAGTTATGTTACAATGGTAAAAGATTTCTTTGATTCTCGATGGAGAACCACAACAGATGCTCAAGAAATCATAGATTCGTTAAAGGAAGGCAAAGCTCCTGAAGAAATGAAAATAATAAGTGGAGAACAGGAATACATTGACTTGCAAAAAGAGATGGTTAAATCAAGTAAAACTGAAATATATTTACTACAACAAGATATCCACAACCTTCCATTAACTTTTAAGGATTTTCAGACCTATTCAGATCGTGGAATTACTATTCAAGTTGTAACTCAAATTGATTTAAGTAATGTATCTGAAATCAAACAGATTATAAAGTATGCATCTGTTAGACATGCAAGAACAACATTAAATATTAATCTTCTCATTGTAGATAAAAAAGCTATTCTAATCAATATTCCCATTAAAGAAGGTAAAGGATATGCGATTTGGACTAATACGAAAAATTTTCTTACACCTTTTATGCTCATATATGATAGTCTATGGGAAAATAGTATTCAAGCACAAGATACTCTGCTAAAACTTGTTAATCAACAAACACTCATCAACGGATTACAATATACTAAAAAAGCTCTTGAAGCTATTAGCTGGAACGTTGAAACACCAGGGAAAATAATTAGTAAAGTAGGAGCAAGCCATATATTTAATCTTGTAGCTCGAAAAGAAACTCAATCAGATACATTTCTTGTTCTTGATCTATTAGTGGATGATGATAGATATAGTAAGATGATTGCTCTTGGTGCTAAAGCTATGGATGTAAAACCAATTTTGACATTGATCGGATCAACAAAATCTTTAGAAAAAGAAGAAAGAAAATTATTAGAGCTATATGATATTAAATTTGTTTATTTTACAGATCCTAAACAATTACCACAGATAATATTGAATGAAATAAAAAAGCATCTTACTAGCTAGCTAATCTTTTATATTAGTGAAAAAATTTTTAAAATCTGAGAAATGTTCGCTAGGAGAAAGCATGGGATAGTAATAGATACATAGTTTTGAAACCTATTGGGTATAAATCCAGCCAGGTCCATCAAAAACTGCAAGTTTGAATCCTTGTAGGTTCACACCATTTATACTACTAGAAATAGATCCTTTTTGATTATTCTCTTTTTTTAAGTAAAAGCCCAATTCTACATGAGTCCCTTTAGGAAAGTCTACTGGTGCGGGGGTTGGGACTCCCAACCTCAATTTACCGGTAAAAATATTTGTATTGCAAACTATTTTTTTAATTATAAAAAAGTAAAATTAAGTTAAAAAGGTATAAGAAATCTTCTTCATATATGACTGGTCTAATTTATTATTTTTCTTATGTTTGAAGATGAAGGGGGATTCATATTACATGTCAAATTTGAATTTGTATAGATTAGAAAAAGATCGTATACGAAAGAATTTGAATAAATACACAAGAAAGGCATTTACATTTATCCCTAAACTTGAGAATCCTCATATTTTAGATGTTGGGTGTGGAACTGGAGTTCCAACAATAGAATTAGCAAAACTCTCTGAGGGTTATGTTATTGGATTGGATAATGATGTGAAATCATTGAATTTGTTCCAAAGAAAAATAAAGGAATCGAAATTAAACAAGCGAATTATTGCTCTCAAGGATTCAATATTGACTATGGATTTCCCTGAAGAAAGTTGTGATATTATTTGGGCAGAAGGATCAATATTTATAATTGGATTTGAAAATAGTGTAAAGAATTGGCATCGATATTTAAAACCTAACGGATTTTTAGTAATACATGATGAAACAAAAGATAAAACTAAAAAACTTGGATTAATAACAAAATATGGGTATACCATAATTGCTCAATTTGAATTATCAGCTACTCTTTGGAGGCGCGAATATTATGCCCCCTTAGAACAGCTTATTCAACAATTCCACTTTAAATATCCTAATGATGTTGCCCTTAGTAATGAACTTGATAAAGACCAAATTGAAATTGATAAATGCAAGTCAAATTCATTAGCGATCAGCTCATTTTTTGTAATACTACAAAAAATATAAATGGATTAGATAGAAAAGATACTCGTAGCTAGCTAGGAACTCTCTCTACTCAATATCTATTCATGTTCTGTAATGATAGTCACTTTCTATACTCTTTACGAATTACCAACAAATCCTTTTTATAAATTACACGCTCTTACTAATTCAAAGCGAATCGAATAAGAAAAGTTAGCTAACTTTATTCTAGTTAGCTGAATAATGTAAGATAATATCTCCTTCATTGACTCCTAAATCACTGGCTATTACTTGACATTTAACCATAAGCATAAAGAATATTCTCTTATATTGATGCATCCCTTCATAATTTCCTTGGCCTTTAGCTATTGTAACATCATGATTGTATATCCAGTTCTTAACTTCTTCTGAGTTTCGTTCCGGACCCGAATTGGGATCCCCATTACTAATCGTTTTGAATTCAATAGATGGAATTCTATCCATACCGATATATTTAGCATCTTCAATAGTTGCATCGTTTATTATAGGTCCTCCTTTTACCACGACAGTAACTTTTAGCTTATTATTTACTGTTGTCTTCAATCTGATTATTGTATCTATCAAGAGTTTATCAAACACTATTTCGCCAGTGTTATCTGTAAAGAAGAGAAGAGTTTCAGCATTCATGATTTTCTCGTTAAGGAGGTGATAATCATTGATAGTAAATTTTCTATCTATTATGTTCCTTACTGTTTCATCAACATTGAATCTTGTGAAGGGACCGAAATCCATAATGTTGCCTGCAATAGAAATTCTCACAGCTGTCTCTAATGGGTCGTTGCTATCTTTTATGTAATTTTTCATCTTTGGGAGAAGCTGCAACGCTTGATCATTAGATTCTTTCTTTACTTTTTTATAGGGGTCTCTCTCTCCTGTTTCTACTCTGATAATCTTATGAACTATATGTGCCAGCTCGGGAGGAGTTTTCGACCAATCAAGGTCTATTAGTTTTTTCATAATCTTTCTTAATATGCGCTCTTGTTCCTTCTGATCGTTAGTATTCATCCTCACCGCTTTCAAAGCTTGTTTTTGAAAACAGAGAATGCAATCCAAGTTGGTTTTCAATATTACCCATCCTTTCGCTAATAATGTATTCTCTTTTTATCTAATTAAATCGTTCAATGAATTACCTTTCAATTTTAGAAGAGTAAGGTAGAATATAAGTTTCAATGAAAAAAGAAACAGTTAGTATTGAGTAGAACTATTAAAACCTTTTCGGCATAGTCTTCTCGTGAAGCTTCACGGCTAACGTTAAGAAGAAGAAGGTAAAGATAACTATTGCAACTACATCTTGCGAAGCAGAATAGTAGCTTGGTCCTCCCATTGAGTATCTAACTAAATCTGTAAAGTATGTTAGTGGAGAAGCTAATGCAATTACTTTACTCCATTCTGGTAGTTTCTCTATTGGAATGAAAATTCCACTGACAAATAATAAGGGGAACTTGATGAGAGTTGAGAGCATCATTACGTTGGCTGGAGTATCTACAGGTGTTGATGAGAGAATCGCCGCTAAAGATGAGAAACAAAAGGAAGCTAAGAGAATCCCTCCTAGCAATACAAGTGGGTATATTACAGAGACTCCGACAGATAAAGAGATTATAAGGGGAACCACTGAGAAGAAGACTCCGAATAGGAAAGATGCAAGAATATCTCCCATCACTATCGTAGCGATAGACACCGGTGTAGATACAAGTCTTTCTAAGGTCCTCATTCTTACTTCCCACGGAGTAATTATGGGTACAACAGCGGTGGCAGTAAAGAAGATGGTCATAGCCATCAAACCTGACATAAAAAAGTTTATGGACAGTTCTCTCCCTACTATGAAAGCGCCGAATAAGAATAAAGGAAGTAAAATACCAAAGATTACTACTGGTCCCTTAAGATAGTAAATACGAATATTTTTTTTACAGATTACCCAGGATCGTTGAAATTGTTCTACCACAGTTGTACCAGAGGATGCATATTTCATCAATAATTGTCTCCATTACCAATCAACTTGACGAAGATGTCTTCAAGTGTTGGAGCTAACACATTTAATGTGATGATGGATAAGTCATTGCCACGCGCGTAATCTACTATCTGATTGATTACTTCATTAGGATTCTTAGTATATAACCTAAATTTATCCCCTATCTTTTTAGCGTCACTTACTTCAGAAAATTGAACTATAGAGTTAATATTTATGCGTTTATTAAATGAAACTTCAACCAACTGTAATCTCGATACTATAGTCTTGAGTCGTTCTGGATTGTCAATCGTCATTAATCTTCCCTGATTGATGATCGCAACTCTATTACACAATGTATTCGCTTCATCCATATTATGAGTGGTCAAGAAGATAGTGGTTCCCTCTTCATTCAGTTCCTGAAGTATCTCCCTAATAAGTCGAGCACTCTGGACATCCAATCCAACTGTAGGCTCATCAAGGAACAAGACAGGAGGATTATTTAGCAAGGCCATGCATATTAGCAGTCGCTGCTTCATTCCTTTAGAGAATTCCTTCACTAACTGATCCCTTCTTTGATAGAGATTCAGCTTCTTCAGCAGCCACATAGCATATTCATGCCTACGGTGTTTGTGGACGCCATAAAGTTCACCAAGTAGCATCAAATTCTGCCAAGCAGTCAAATCTACATATGCACCAGCCAATTCAGGGAGGACACCCATAACTTGCTTAGCCTTGATTGATTCGTCTATAATATCATATTTCATGATAGATGCTGTACCAGAATCAGGTTTAATCACTCCTGTGAGCATACGAATCGTAGTCGTCTTACCTGCTGCATTGGGACCGAGGAAACCTACAATT
>CAZAXO010000115.1:0-7375 GCA_964489085.1 uncultured Candidatus Bathyarchaeia archaeon | reverse complement strand
AGGTGATACTTATCAGCAGTAGCCGCAGCATGTGAAAGTAACGTTGTTGGATAACTGGTAGTAATTCCTATACTGAGTTGAGGTTTCATACAAGTCTAACATTCCTGTTGAAAATATAGTTCGTATTATTATAGTCGAGGTATTCATTTAAAGAATCTTGATAGCTTTGCCAGAATGGAGAAGCTTAATTCGTGTTTTCCTGGTCATATTCTTTTATTTGGATACTGGTTGTTTTTCATCTACTTGTAGTTCTGCTTCTTCTCTCTTGCTGTGCCATACTACGAATCCTATGATTGCAATCAATAGGATTGAGATGATGCCGGATATCACAAGTTCATCTTTGAATTTCATGATCGCGGGTGCAAAGAGTAGACTTACGAGGTTTATTACTTTGATCATTGGGTTGAGGGCTGGCCCTGCTGTGTCTTTCAATGGATCACCCACTGTATCGCCGATCACAGATGCTTTATGCACGTCAGATCCTTTTCCTCCATAGAAACCATCTTCTATCTTCTTTTTCGCGTTATCCCATGCACCACCTGCATTAGCCATGAATACTGCTAGAAGTTGTCCTGTAAGGATGACACCTGCAAGAAAAGCGCCTAGTGCCATCTCCTTTAGAACAAGACCAATAATTATCGGTGTTAATATTCCGAGTAAGGCGAGTCCAACGAGTTCTCGTTGAGCTGTAGCTGTAGCTAATGCTACCACTTTCGCATAACTCGGCTTTACAGTTCCCTCCATTACCCCCGGTATCTTGAACTGCTTTCGAACCTCATTAATTATGCGTGAAGCTCCTCTACCGACTGAACGTATAGATATTGAACTGAATAGAAAAGGTAAGGCTCCTCCAATCATGAGACCGACAAATACAATTGGATCAGCAATGTTGAGACTGATATGTTCAAGTCCTATTGACTCCGCATATGATGCGAACAAGGAAACCGCTGCAATGACGGCGGATGCTATAGCAATTGCTTTAGTCACCGCTTTTGTAGTGTTACCAGAAGCATCGAGATTGGCGAGAATTTGTCGTGCTTTAGGATCGAAATCAGCCATCTCAGCTATACCATTGGCGTTATCTGCGATGGGACCAAAAGTATCCATGGAGACATTGTTTCCTGTAAGGGTTAACATGCCAATACCCGCTAATGCGACACCGTACATCGCAAAGAGGATACCCGCCCCAGTGAAGACAATCACTGAAACAACTATCGTAAAGGAGATAACCATAAGAGTCCATACAGTGCTTTCAAAACCTAACGCTAAGCCATTTACGAGGAGTGGTGCTGCTCCAGTCTTTGCGGATCGAGCTAACTGATCGACTGGCTTCTTAGCAGGATTCGTAAAGTAATCCGCTAGTTTATTGAAGCTAATAGCTAGGATGATACCAACAGTAGTCGCAACAAATACTCGAAGATCGTGAACATAAAAATGGGCTAATATCAGGAAGCTGGATGCGGAGATCACCGATGATAAGTCATAGGATAAATCCATCGCCTTGAAGGCATCGCCTTTGGTGAGACGGTCTGGCCAGAGTGAAACCGCATAGGTACCGATTATAGTACTTACTACACCGATGCCACGAACCAACAGTGGAAAGATGATCCACTTATAGTCGAACGGTATTATCGTTAATCCCAAGAGCATCGCCGCAACCATAGTTACTTCATAAGATTCAAATATGTCAGCAGCCATACCTGCGCAGTCACCTACATTATCTCCTACAAGATCAGCGACGACTGCAGCATTCCTTGGATCATCTTCCGGTATCCCCTTCTCCACCTTACCGACAAGGTCGGCTCCCATATCTGCTGCTTTCGTATATATACCACCGCCCACTCTCATGAATAAAGCGAGAAGAGTTCCTCCAAATCCAAAGCCTAACAATACTTCAGGAGCATTTCGAAGATAAGTTATGAAGATGAGGGTCCCCCCAAGGAGACCTAAGCCGTCAGTGAGCATTCCAGTTATCGTACCAGATCGATAGGAGATTCTAAGAGAATCTCTAAAACTGTTACTGGCAGCATATGCTGTTCGGATATTACCTTGAACAGCCATATTCATACCGAGGTATCCAACACAACCTGAGAATAATGCTCCCATAAGAAAAGCTCCAGCCCTGCCAAGTGAGATAGCAGTAGGGGCATCAGCTATATACGCGGTAAACCATAAGACGACTGCTAATATCCCTACGAGGAGACCGATCGATTTAATCTGTGTTTTTAGATAAGCATTTGCACCCTGTTTAATAGCAGTCCACACGTCAATCATTTTACCCGAGCCTTTAGGTTGCTTGAGAACCTGTCTAGCCAACAATGCTGCGTAAATAAGGGCTCCAAGAGCTATAACAACAACACCCCAAAGAGCTGACCATTCAAAAGAAGTAGGAGTAACCGCCATGATCTAATCACCATGAGATAAAAACATACCATAAACCAAGACTTTTTAAAAGTTTCGGGAAAAAGATTCTAATGATCACCCTAATTACAGAAAAGATAAGATGACTGATTATTAGCGTTCTGTAAGAGCGTTGAAGAAGATGTCGAACGACATCGAAAGATTAATGTCAAGTGTAGAGTGAGTGAATAGTGAGTGGCTGTGATATGAATGAATATTTTGTGGATAGTCACACTCATCTTGACTGGCCTACTTTTGATCACGACAGAACTAAGGTTATCAAACGAGCTCATGATAAAGGCGTGAAAGAGATTGTTAATATAGGGTATAGTTTAGAGTCAAGCAGAAAAACGCTTGAGTTAGCACGTTCAAACCCTTACATCCATGCTGCAGTGGGAATTCATCCTCATGAAGCATCATTACTCGATGATACAATGTTGGATTCCCTAAGGAAGTTATGTGAAGATAGAAAGGTGATCGCTATAGGAGAGATAGGATTAGATTATTATAGAGATCTATCACCGAGAAATCTACAGGTTTCAGCATTAAAAAAACAGATTGAATTAGCCTCTGAAGTGGATCTTCCCATTATTATTCATAACAGGGAATCTCATGGAGATATGATTCGTATCCTCCACGAATTTAAAGGACGTATTCGAGGTGTGATGCACTGTTTCAGTGGTAGTTTAGAGATGGCGAAACAGTGTCTAGGTATGGATTTGTATCTATCCTTCGCGGGGCCCATCACCTACCCAAATGCAAACCGGCTTATAACTCTAGCGAAGAAGCTGCCTCTCAACCGTCTATTAGTAGAGACAGATGCTCCATGGTTGGCGCCTCAACCAGTGAGAGGAAAGAGAAACGAGCCTGCGTATGTAGTCTATGTTGCAGAGAAGATTGCTGAACTTCGGCATTTAACACTTAAAGAGGTGGCGGAGTCTACAACTTACAATGCAAAAACCCTATTCTCAGTATTTTAGCTACCTAAGTAATTAGGTTAAAACCTGTTAATTCATGATAAGAAGTACAAAAAAGACGACTATATTTCTATTCACCTAAAAGTTTTACAGTACAGTTAGCCTTATTCTCTTTAAGATGTGTTTGATATGAGACTGAATGACAAGATTGTGGTTATAACGGGTGCCAGCCGTGGAATAGGAGCTGCCATAGCTACACTATTTGCCCAAGAAGGAGCAAAAATTATTCTGAATTATAATAAATCTGAGAAAAATGCTTTACTTCTCGTAGATAAGATCGAGCAGAAAAAAGGAACGATATTCCCTATAAAAGCTGATATCTCGAAATCCAGCGAAGTTAAGAGTATGGTTCAAACGGCAGTTGAAGAATTTGGTCGAATAGACATCCTCGTAAACAATGCAGGTATCACCTATCATGCATCATTTTTAGATTCGACTGAGGATATGTGGGATGAAATCATGGATGTTAATCTGAAAGGTGCCTATCTATGCTCGAAAGAAGTAGCACCTTTAATGCTCCATCAAGGAAAAGGGAAAATAATCAACATAGCTTCTGTATGTGGATTAGCTGAGAGGATCTCTTTAGGGAAAACCCCTTATGTTGTATCAAAAGCAGGTATGATTGGGTTAACCCGTTCTCTTGCAATTAACCTAGGTCCACATATAACGGTAAATGCTATTTGTCCGGGGTGGATTGAAACAGATATGACTGCTAAACTCAGCCCTGAGAGAAAGGAGAAGCATATCAATGAAGCACCTCTGAAGAGAGTGGGAAGCCCAGAAGAAGTGGCGTATACAGCGCTTTTTCTCGCGTCAGATGAGTCAAATTTCATTACAGGTGAAATAGTAACCGTGTCCGGCGGTATAGCAATGCGATGAATTGATTACTGGTGACTAACATCCTAAGTGAAGCGGTACTAACTAGTAGGGATGACTCGAGTAGGAAAGGAAAGAAGCTTAGTCACTTTCATTGACCTATATCACCTATAGATTCGTTTTGATAGGTGTACGTGATGGGAAGGATAACACCGAGTTTTAGGCAGCTCTATTTTGAGCGGTTAGATAAATTGAAGAAGCAGTATGTTGGATTGTTGAGAGATCCCGCTCATAGGAGTGCATTCCAGTTGCTTCTACGAGAAGCGTGGGATAGAGAACATGCAGCTATGAGTAACGCTGAAATACCATTCGTATTAGATGCCCTCAACCTTACGGCGAGTGTTCACATCAAAGCTGAGATTATAACGTTAAAACAACGACTTGAAGAAAGTCAACACATAGTAAGGAAGCTTGAGGAGAAGCTGAAAGTATTGGAAGAGAGGAAATCGACTGAATATACTGGTTCTGAGGTGGATTCTAATATATAGGTGATTTGCGGAATTTGTGGATGGTATTAAGGAAGCGTATCGTCATAGTTTTTGATCGCATCGCGACACTATTTGTGTGTGCCCCATATTTCGTGAAACGGACGCCTCTGAGCAGGTCACCGCTTGTTATTCCTGTAGCGGCGAACATAACATTACCTTTTGCCATCTCTTCGAGGTTATAGATTTTATCATAATTAATATCCAAGGCATCTACAAGTTCATAGTTTTCCTGAATCTTTAATTGTATCTCTTTTTCGCTTAGGTTGTCGCGGTTTATTATCTCAGGTACCCATTTCATTTGCATATTTCCCCCCATACTCTTAATCGCTGTAGAGACGATTACTCCCTCAGGAGGTCCTCCTGTACCAAAGTAGAGATCAGTGATAGCGTCTGGAGAACAGGTCGCGAGAGCACCGCTGATGTCACCATCCTGAATGAGTTTTACGCGAACACCCATACTTCTGAACATTTTCAGAAACTCGTTATGTCTGGTTCTTTTTAACATGCAAGCGGTTAATTGATCGATATCCTTATTGAGCGAATGAGCGATGCTTTTGATGTTTTCTTTAAGGGGTTTACTTAAATCGATAGCGTCTTTAGCCTCTGGTCCTACAGCGAGTTTGAGAGCATAGATTTTATCAGTAGGAATACGCATTAGATTGCCTCTCTCAGCTGCGCAGATCACCGATATGGCACCGCTATCATCATAGTCTGCTGTCATACGTGTTCCATCGACAACATCAACAACAAGGTCAAGTTTAGCGCCATGAGGATCACCTAGAATTTCTCCGAAAGGAAAGGTATATGATTCATCTTTTTCTCCTTCGCTTCCAACAAATCTGTTCTCAGAGGCAGATCCTTTGAGTACTTTCCGCATAAAGTTATAGGCAGCCTTATCAACCTCTAACTTGTCTCCCATTCCCCGAATTCGAGCAGCAGCTAAAGCTCCTGCTTCAGTTGCTCGAATAAATTGTAAAACCAGATTTTTTTCTACAGTCGAAGATAAGATAAACACCCCTTCTACCTTTAATTTAGTGTTTATCATAAGTAATAATTGACTTTAACATTCGTCTTTAAAATTATTAAGCCTTATCGACGCGTTATTTGATTTAGTATACCTAAAAGTTTCACGGAAGTCTACTTTGGGTATATAAAACGAGACTAACTTGGTTGGATGATGATTCTACTGATAAATATTATTATATAGGGGTATATTATATTAAATTATTTTTTTTGATTTATACTATTTCAATTTTGAATGATTATGATAGAGATTTGATTGATAGTACCATATACTTAATATGAATGTTTCTGACGATTAGAAAACTTACACATGGAGGTCTCTGCGTGAAGAGATCAATCGCGGTTAGTCTCACAGCCATATTTGCAGCATTAGCGTTTGCTGTAAGGTTTTTTTGGATAGGAGTCATACCGTTCTATGCTACGATGAAACTTGATTTACGAGATGTCTTTGTTCTAATTGGATCATGTTTAGTACCTCCTCAATATGCGGCGATTCTAGGATTATGTGCAGGACTGGGAAGTGGTATTGGTTTTGATGACCTTCCTTTTATAGTAAATGCAGTAGTCACCAGTAGTATTCAACATACGTTACGTTTTAAGAATAGACATTTTTTATCCATACTGTGTGGACAAGTTATAGGACTACTTGTCTTCTTTGTTCTCTATGTCCTTGGAGGTATGGTTCAAGTTGAAATGCTCCCGGTTCTCATCCCCACGTTCTTTGTTATGCGTTCAGTACCTAATTATGTCATATCGGTTATCGTTTTCACCGCTCTTAGAAAAACTAAGGTATTAACTCCTTTAGGTATTGAATAATACTTTGATCTGATGTTGCTTCACTGAAACTATATCGTCGAATAGCTAGCTCATGGACTAGGATAGAACATCTTGTAGCTATTATAGGTCTAAAAACAGCTTTAGAATTCTTTTGAAAACGATCTATTGAACAGTCAGAAAAAAGAATGAAATCAAGAAGAAGTAACTAATGTTATTCTAGATGAATAACTCATTATACATAATTTTAACTGTTTAGAATAGTATAGTCGATTATACGTTAAAGCTTTGTCGGGTCACATACGTTCTCTCTATTATTCGCTGTTCGTCCACATACTTCCTAAATATATTTTTTGGATTATTTACTAAATGTTTTATCTTTCTAATTTCCATTTTATCGCCTATTAGTGTACATAAATGCTTTTCATGACTTAGATGCACTTGCATTTATTGTATAGTTAACACTGTTAAAAAAGGTTATGGTCTATTACCAACTATCCGTATCAACTTCATAGTTTACGTATAGAACCATCTCTTTTTGTAATGTATTACTTTCTCCAGCTAGATTGGTTATAAACCAGGATATAAATATTATATAGGGGAATATAATAAAAAAATTGTGAGGAGCCCCTACACAATAAAATTATGAAAGAGAATGCCATGGATCTTATCATTTAACATTGTTACAATGATTTAGATTAGCATTCAACTAGTTAAAATATTACCTAGCTGTGTATCGACAAGAATAAAGTTTAGAAGGTTCATCAATCTTTGTCTGAAAAGGAAAGAAGTTAATGTCAGGTTAATCGTTGTTTGGAAAACTGAGGTGTATCTATG
>CAZAXO010000114.1:0-7402 GCA_964489085.1 uncultured Candidatus Bathyarchaeia archaeon | reverse complement strand
GATCACTGCTGTTCCAACTAAAAAAGCAGATGCTCCCGTGTCTCTAAGAAATCTAATATGTTTAACAGATTCTATTCCACTTTCACTAATAATTAGTTGATTATGGCCCTTATATCCCTTTAATATTCTTTCTGTTGTCTGAAGATCGACTTTAAACGTTGTTAAATCTCTATTGTTGATACCTATCAAATCAGCATTCGATTTAACTGCTCTTTGAAATTCATCTTGGGTATGCGTCTCTAAAAGAACTTCAATATTAAAGGAATGTGCTAAGTTAATCATCTCATCCAACGTATTCCAACTGTAACCTCTATCAAATAATGCCTGAATAAGTAAGATAGCATCTGCTCCTATATTCGAAGCAGTATCAATCTGTATAGGACTAATGATAAAATCTTTCATTAGAAGAGGTAGTGAGACAACCTTACGGATTTTACTAAAGTAAGAAACAGCACCTTTAAAGTAATGAGGTTCTGTTAGAGTTGATATCCCTACTGCTCCTCCCTTTTCCATAGAAGAAGCGATGTATTGAATGTCTACTTCTTCTTTTATAATTCCTGCTGATGGTGATGAAAGTTTAATTTCAGGTATAATTGGATTTAGTGGATAATCAATGATCGAATCTCTTAGACTTATTGTGTTGTGATCGAGTCGTTCAGTTTTATAATAATTACTTTCAATTGTCTTATTTACTTGTTTTATTATCTTATCAAGAAAATCGTTCATTGTTTTCGAGTTCCTCTAAGGAAGACAGATTGCCTCCGCTGAATTTAATAAGAGATTGTAATTTTTTATAGGCAGAGCCACTCTCAAGAGATTCTCTAGCAATTTCTATACCCTCAACTAAGTTATCGACTTTATCTCCGAGAAAAATTGCTGCTGCAGCATTCACCAAAACAATATCATAGTGAGGACTATTTTGTTTACAATAGAGAATAGTAAAGGCTCTCTTTATGCTTTCATCGAGTGAAGATATTTGAAGTGAGCTTTTGTTAACTTGTTGTAAACCAAAATCGTGAGGAGCTACATATCTTGTTGAAACTTCATTTTGTAGTAATGAAGAAATTTTTGTCTTACCTATTGTAGATATCTCATCTAGACCATCTAAACCATTAACTACCATTGCCTTTGTAACTCCCAAATTTTTTAGGACGTGAGCTAAAGGTTCAGTAAATTTTTCATTAAAAACACCTAGAAGCTGTACGTTTGCTCCAGCTGGATTAGTTACAGGTCCAAGAAGATTGAAAATAGTCCTTATTCCAATTTCTCTCCGAGGATCAGCAGCATACTTCATAGCAGGATGAAATTTTGGAGCAAACATGAATCCTATACCTATCTCTTCAATAGACTTTCTTACTAAATCAGGTTCCATCATAAGATTAAAACCCAAGGCCTCAAGAATATCAGCACTTCCACATTGACTAGTAACAGAACGGTTTCCATGCTTAGCAACTGTAACTCCAGCTCCAGCCGCAATAAGCGCTGCAACAGTACTTATGTTAAATGTTTTGATTGCATCTCCTCCTGTACCACATGTATCAACAAGAGTTCCATGAACTTTGGGATAGATTCGATAACAGAATTGACGCATTACAGAAGCAAAAGCAGTAAGTTCCTCGACAGTTTCTCCCTTCATTCTCATAGCAGTTAAAAAAGCAGCTATCTGAGAACCTGTTGCTTTTCCACTCATAATTTCATTCATGGTCTGTTCTGATTCGCTTGAAGAGAGATTTATTTCTTCAACAAGTCTTGAAATAGTATCATGAATCATTTACTCTACACTCCATCTAAAAAATTTTTTAGTATTTTTTTCCCTTCATTTGTCAAGATTGATTCGGGATGAAATTGAATCCCCTCAATTGGATATCGAATATGACGAACACCCATAATCTCATTATCCTCCATGGAATAAGCAGTAACTTGTAGACATCGTGGAATACTTGAGGAATCTGCAACTAGTGAATGATACCGTGTAGCCTCAAATGGATTTAAAATGCCTTTATATATTCCTTCTCCATCATGTCGTATCTGACTTGTTTTACCATGCATTAATTGTTGAGCATGTGATATCTTTCCATTAAAAGCATGAACGATTCCCTGATGACCAAGACATATTCCTAATGTAGGAGTATGAAGACTAATTTGTTTTATCAGGGATAGACAAATACCGAAATATCTCTTATCGATAGGAGTTCCAGGCCCTGGAGATAGTATGATCCTTTCTGGTTGAAGTTTCTCAATTTGTTTTATAGTTATTTCATCATTGCGATAGATAAAGGGGGAAGCACCTAACTCACCTACATACTGTGCAATGTTGTAAACAAAGGAATCATAATTATCTATAAGCAGTAATTTCACTTTTTCTCACCTACTTGATGTAATGCTTTCATCAACACTTCTGCCTTATGTTCAGTCTCAAACCACTCACGCTCTGGATCAGAATCAGCTACGATGCCTGAGCCAACTTGAATATATGCACTATCACGATCTACAACTAAAGTCCTGATTGTGATAGCGAAATCTGCGGTATTATTATATGAGAAGTATCCAACTGCACCTGCGTAAGGTCCTCTTCTTGAAGGTTCTAATTCCTCTATGATTTCCATTGCTCTAACTTTAGGTGCTCCAGAAACAGTTCCAGCAGGCAGCATAACTCGTAAAGCATCAAAGCAATCATTATTAGGAGATAGTTTACCGGTAACACGAGATACTATATGTTGTACATGACTATATTGATTGATAGTCATTAATTCTGGAACAGTGACAGAGCCATATTTGGAGACTCTTCCAACATCGTTTCTAGCTAAATCGACGAGCATAATATGTTCAGCTCTTTCCTTAGGATCAGAGATTAACTCCTTGGCATACCTACTATTTTCCTTTGGATCGTCCACTCTAGGCCTTGTTCCTGCTATTGGATATGTTTCAATAAGTCCTTTTTCTACTCTAACCAACATTTCAGGACTAGAACCAATTATTTGTCGTTCACCATATTTTAAGAAATACATGTAAGGCGAAGGATTCATCACACGAAGATAATGATAAAATGAAATCAAGTTACCCTTAAGGGTGAATTCAAATTTTTTTGAGAGCACCGTCTGAAAAATATCACCATCGAAGATATACTGCTTGGCTTTTCTTACAGATTCTTCGAAATATTCTTTGTTAATATTTACTTTAGGTGTACTAAATGCTATTTCCACATTATTACTTAGTGGTTTTTGAAGTGAATTCTCTAGTTCATTATATCTGTTCTCGCCTATTGAATAATAATAAGCCTTTTTTCTGATATGATCAAATACGATTCCATCATCATATATTCCCATCTCAATATCGGGAAGATGTAAATTGTCTACAGTGGAATCTGGAATATTTTCCCAATATCTGATAGTATCATAAGAGATGTATCCTACTGCACCACCTACAAGTCTAAAATGATTATGTGGAATACAGACGCCGTTTACTACTTGTTTTATTTCTTCAAGTGGATTATTAGCTGGTATAGTAGAGATGTCATCTTTACTTCTAATCTCAGTTTTTCCATTTTTAATACTAATTAATTGTTTTGGATTGAATCCTATAAATGAGAACTCAGCAAGTTTCTGAGGACCTTCAACTGATTCTAAAAAGTATAGATATTGATAATTATCAATTAATTTAGAGAATGTCTCTAAAGGATTTACATATGAAATTTCCTTAAAGTGTAGCATTCCTTTTTTTTGAAGTAAAACCTTATCTTCCTTGAGTTGTCCAAACATGATCCCTCATGTAACATCGTCCTCCATCAACAGGTTAAAAAGTGTACATTAAAGCTATATATAAATCTATATAGTACATAAATATACATATATGATCTTCCTTAATTAGGTAATAATAGTTAAATCGAGTTTAAATCCAGAATTTCGTATAGAAATGGAAGCTGGATACCCTTTTTCCATTAATGTCAATATTCATGATGTAAATCATTCACATACTATACAGAATTGACTTGTATGATTTGATAATCCTTTTCATAAATGGATATACACTAAATCGTCCACTGGTGAATAGAGAATGAATAATCTAAAAACAAAAACAATTCCTTCAATATTCCTTGTATCAATGATCTTATTCAGCTTTCTTCAAATTGTTGTTGGCTCTTCTGCTCAGCCTGCATATTCATCTGAAAATGATCACCTTAATTCAAAAAAAGCAGCTTTTATCACGGCTACTGATAAAATACCTTTTCTTCACCGGATAATAACAGATTTGCAATCTCTTGATTACACTGTTGATATCATATCAGGGAAAAACGTTACAGTTGACTTTCTAAAGTATAATCTTACTAAATATGAAGTGATATTCCTAAGATTAGGAGCTGTATGGCATGAAGGACCTTACAGAATATTAACCCAAGAAAGAGTGGGGAAAATAATAGAACATAGTAGTGATATACTAGCTAAAAGAGTGTATATTACGAGCGGACATTACGCTATTACTGAGCGATTTTTCACTTACTATTATGGAGGAGATTCATTAAATGGTAAACTAATAATTCTTTTAGTACCAAATATGGGGATGATCTCTCATACTTTGATTAATCAATGTGGTGCTGATGTTACTATTGGATTTGACACACCCTATCTATCAAAAGGCTGGGGAATGCCTGATCTAATCATTAGCCACATCATACATAATCTGGTTAAAGGAAAAACTGTTGGAGATGCAGTGAAATTAGAATATAGATTATTAATAGCTAGTCGTTGGGGACCACAAAGGCCATTCAATACATTAACTTATAGTGGAGATGAAAAGTGGATTCTATCCACAATCTAATTTATTTCAGAGAAAAATTCGGAAATAATATGTCAGTGCAATAAACATCCTATCAAAAATTTTTTTAATTTAGAAATGAGTTTTTACAAAAATAGAATCATAGAATAATACAGCTATTAACTATCTAGAATCTTAATATTAGATTAAATATAATTATTTTTTCCAATAAAAAAGAGAAATGATTTTTATAGAGCAGATACTGATTTTTTTCGAGATTGATTTTTCTGACGAAGTTTGATAGCTTCAGCTATAAGTTTGTTCTGTAATTCCAAAGCTTCTCTACCCTCTGGGTGATGACTGAGAGCAATTACTTTTGAGACAAGTCTTACTACATGTCTAAGAAGGAGTTCCCCGCCTTTTTGCGCTTCTGCATGGTAAGCAGGGTGAGCCTTATTTACATAGATCATCGCTTCCTCTGCGAAAGCTTCTTTCTCATCATATTCATCTTCATAAGGGATAATACGATAACCTACTCTGTTGAGTATGAAAGTTTTTTTAATCTTTCGAACTCGAGGTGTTGATGGGTGTTCTTTTTTTGAATCTGTTTTAGAAAAAGTTGTTGAAGTTGATACTAGTTGAGATGAAGTCATTGGCGGGAAATATATTCCAGTATCTGTATATTGTTTAATCGTCTGTGATTTGTTAATATTAGAACTCTCCCAATTAACAAATTCTTTAGATCGTTTGCTAATATTTTCTTCAGGTATGTTTTGATCAACCCCAGGAGAGTCCTTATCTGATGATGAGTTAAATATGGGATTTGGTACCATTGATAGATTTTTATGAATTGTATTTTTGTCTATTATTGGCTGGAGAGTTGCTCTATTGTTGAAGACTGATTGTCCTTCTTCCGAAATTGTAGCTATAGTTTCCACTTGTTTATCTGTTGAGATCTCTTCACCATCCTTTACTGATTCAATAATACTATGAACTGCATCTGATAATAATCGATCTACCTGTCTATATACTCGTGACTCCTCCCTTGTAATTTCAACCTCGATGTAATCCTTCATGAGAGGTATCACTTTCTCTTTAAGGAAAATTCGTATTTTCTTACTGAATTCATCATATATATTATCCTCAACGAGAGCAGATTTATCAGCGAATCTTGCTGTCAATCCTTCTCCTCGCACCCAACCAGTAATTCTATCAGCTGAAACACCTGTTATACCAAAACTATTTCTTGCAACAGTGTGTCCTCCTACCATAATTGCTAAGCCACGCTCCTCTTCAGGTATAGGTTGTTTAGATACGATAATTTCACCTTCTAAACCTGGTTCAGAGAGAGGGATATGAAGGCCTTCAACATGTGGTGGTAAAATCTGTTCCGCCCCTTTAAAGGACCATTCACTCCAATTGGGAGTCTGTTTGAAAAAGATTTCAAAAAATGGCTGTTTTAAACAGGCAAGTCTCTTAAGTTCACGTATTAAACGTCTAGGGTCTCCTTTAACTTTGGGTTCAAAAAGCTTAATTTCCGTGCCATCTCTTTTAAGTGGAGATTTTTTAAGGCTTTTTAATTTCGCCTCTCCTGCAGCAAGCTTTCCTAGTAAACTCTCATTTAGCTCAAATGCTTGTGAAAACGATTTATTTTTTGTTTTCATAAACATCCGGTTGAATGCTGTCAGAAATCCTAATTTTCCAGTACCATATCTCCCACTTCTCAATCTTTTGAATTTGGGAGAAAGATGCTCATCTTTTTTATGTGGACTACCAACTAAAAGGAACTTTGCAAGAGTTGTCTTGTCCATTCCTGCATCGTCTTCTACAATAATGGAGCCATCATCGCTCATAGTTATTAATACTTTGGTCGCATCCTCATCAAAGCTATTTTCAACGAGTTCAGAGACAACTCTACTTATTGATGTCCATGTCTTTGAGGCAAATTCCATAAAAAACATTGGGTGAACTTTTAATTTGATACTATTCGTCAAAGGTAACCCTCATTTATAAGGTATAGTTAACTTTTCTTTCCAAACTTTGCCATATTAGTTCCGCATGTTGGGCATTTAGCTCGTAACATCTTTCTATTTGCTTTTTCCTGCGTCGTTACTTGGTCATCTGATACACTGACTTTTCCGCGGCACTTGACACAATAAAACTCCATACTTTATCACCTCTTTGAATAGCCTATACTTATTATAAATGTGCTGCTTTATCCCATAGTTCTATATTTTTGCTATTTTTCTGTAAAAAACGTGATTCAAACCATATATAACCATGCCTTTCTTTTGAAATATGTAACTAAATATATCAATATAACAATCTAGAAGAAAATCTGAAAAAAACTAATTAAGATCTATATTCTCTACCTCGTGAAATAGTTATAATTTACCCTTGTATTGTTCTATATAAAATTTAAATTAAATTTAATCGCAAAACCCTTAAAAGTCACTTTCCAATTTCTAAATTTGGAGTTAGCGGCCATAGCTGGGAGCTAGGACCCGTTCCCATTCCGAACACGGAAGTGAAACTCACAGGCGATTTAGGTGGTAGTGTGGTGCGAGAGCCCACGCAAACCCTAAACTGCTGCTAACTCCACTTAATTCAACAAAAATATTGGTAATTTAGTGCCATTCAGTTAACTAAC
>CAZAXO010000113.1:0-7403 GCA_964489085.1 uncultured Candidatus Bathyarchaeia archaeon | reverse complement strand
CTATTATTGATACCTGGTGGCAGACTGAAACTGGAGGAACCCTTATTAATGCTTTTCCGGGTATAGGACCATTTGTCCCTTCGGTAGCAGGAAGAGGCTTCCCAGGAACTGAACCGAAAATTTTAGATGACCAAGGTAAAGAAACAGAGGCTGGTTTACTTGTACAATCAGAACCTTTTCCACCTGGATTATTAAGAAATGTCTATCGCGATCCCCAAAGATATAAAGATACATATTTTAGCCAATTTGGAGAAAAATATTACTTCACTGGAGACGGAGCGCGAATATTTGATGATTTAGGTGAAATACGGTTAACTGGAAGAGTTGATGATGTGCTTAAAGTAGCTGGTCATAGGCTTTCAACAGCTGAAGTAGAGAGTGCAATAAATCAGCATGAATCTGTCACTGAAAGTGCGGTTGTAGGATTACCACATGCTATTAAAGGGGAAGTTCCTCTAGCATTTGTAATAGTTAAGGGAAGAGAACCTGATGATGATCTGGTTAAAGAATTGATACAACTTGTAGACAAAGTTATTGGCCCAACAGCTAGACCTGAAAAAATAGTTTTTACTGATGATTTACCAAAAACGCGTAGCGGTAAAATAATGCGTAGAATACTTAAACGAATAGCGAAAGGTGAAGATGTAGGTGATATCACAACTCTCAGTAATCCAGAAGTTGTCTCTTTATTAAAAGAGACGATACTTAAATAGTGTCCTTAGAGAGTGTTATTTGTTTCTACTTTTAGATAGCTAGCTAAGGAAGTACACTTTTTTTTATTTTAAATAATTGTTTATATCCTTGATTGCTTCAATTATTTCCATAGATGAAGGCTTTCGAGGATAATTATAGGTTGGTCCTAAAGGTCTTTCATTGTAAAATGGTCTATTACAATCAGGACATCCTTGGGTTTGAAACATCTCAGGATGCGCTAATACTGTCTTCTCCCATCGTATTTCATTTTTATTAATATCTACAAGTTTGTTCTTATCATTCCACGTTATGTCTTCTAATGTAACCTTTTGATTGTGAATAAGATAGCAGATTAATTGAATTGTTCTATAACGGATAGTGGGAGGCGGTGTTCTTTTTTCCAATTTTGTTCCAGGAATAGGAGTGAATGAGAATAGGCTTGGACTAACACCAATCTTCACTAAGTGATCAATACTTGTTAATAATTCTTTATCCGTTTCACCTAATCCAACAATCAGATGAGTAGTGACTTTGTCTTCTCCAAATACTTTTACTGCATTAGTCAAGTTTACAAAATGTTGATTCCATTGATAGGGGCCATGAACACCTTTACCTTTCATTTTCTCGAATATCGTCTGAGAAGCTGCATCTAAAGAAATAGCGAGGCGATCTACTCCTTTTTCAGCAAATTTCTTCATTGATGATTCAGTTAATGGTTGACACGATAATGAAATAGGAAGATTCTGGTTTTTAAACAATTCAATAAGTTTCATTAGGTCATTGTGGACACCTTGATAATTAAGAGCCTGTATACATAATCTCTTAAATGGACTGCCTTTTTCCAATTTTTTTATAAGTTGATTAACTGGAAATATGGGCCATGACACTCGTGAAAGTCTATTTAGAGAGGATTTACTGGAACTTGCTTGAGCACAGAATGCGCAGTTAGCAGCACATCGATTCGGTATACAAGTCATTGTGTATAGTGTAGTAGGTTCTTCATCAAGTTTTCCAGGTAATAAACCTAATTTAATAGCGCTTCCAATAGAAACTCGAATTAACATAGAGTCCACAATTTTTCTCCATATATATCTTTTTAAAAAGGATAAATTATAGTTTCCGTGGTTGATTAATAATAATGAATGAAACTGTACATGATTTCGAGAAATCTATGAATATACCTTTTTCACTTCGCTTGAAACATTTTGGGCGGGATATCCACCTTTTTTATCCTAGTTTTAGTTTTTCTAATTCTCCTAGTAGAGACTTTCAGCCTAAAAGCTTCCCCTCGTTCTCAATTACAGGTTCTAAGTGTTCCTTAAATTGTGAACATTGTAGAGGCAAATTGTTAAAGTATATGATCCCCGCAGAATCTCCTAAACAGCTGAAAAAACATTGTGTGAAACTCTATAAAAGAGGCGGGAGAGGTTGTCTTATTAGTGGAGGTAGCGTATCTAAGGGCGCAGTTCCATTAGTCCCTTTTTTAAATACTCTGAAAGATATTAAGAGTGAAACTAATTTACAATTAGTCGTTCATACAGGATTAACTTCTCCTGACGTCCTTTTTCGTCTGGCGGAAATTGGCGTTGATATAGTTACTTTTGATTTTTTAGGTTCAACCAAGGTAATAAAGGAGATCTATCATCTTAATGCTGAGATAGAAGATTATGAAAAAACAATTCGATATATGTCAGATATAGGATTACGCTTCGTACCACATATCTTAGTGGGTTTATATCATGGCGAACTCATTGGAGAAAAAGAAGCGTTGGATATCATACGTAAGTATAATCCTCATGCCGTAGTATTCATCATATTCACTCCTTTTAAAGATACTTTGATGGAATCAGATAATCCTCCTTCTATTCGGCAAGTAGTTGAATTAATAGCCTCGGCACGAATCACTTTACCCACAACACCCCTTATCTTAGGTTGTATGCGTCCTCTCAAAAATTACAGGGAGTCTCTTGATCTATTAAGTATAAAAGCGGGAATAAATGGTTTAGCTTATCCAAGTAAAGGAACCTATCAGTCTCTTATCAGAATGGGATTAAACCCAGTTCTTCATGATACATGTTGTTCACTAATCTTCTTAGCTAGCTAAAATAAGTATTTTCATCCTGGTATAATAAATAATATTTTCAATAAATACTTATCTGAATATATAATAGCTGTAAGTCATAATACAGTCTCCTTCCTTATATTGACAAAGTAGAAAAATTCTATTAAACGAGCAATATTCTTCTATATTGCAGGTCATCTCTAAAAAAATCCTTTAAATACGTGAATAATCAACTCTCTGATTCATAATTTGAGGACTAAACACTTTAAACAATAGTTTTACAAACATCCAGTTATGTATAATGATTATCTATCTCCCAAAGGAATTATCGGTGAATTTGCAATGGATCTGAAAAATCATAATAAGCTTATCAATAATGGAGAAACTTATAAAACGAAAAAAGCACGACGAATCGTACTTGATGGAATATCACAAGCTCTATTAAACGCCACTCCTGTTTCTTTCTTAAAAAAACATATTAAACTTGATGATGATACTCTCATAGTAGATAATCATACATTCCAACTTTCGCATTTTGATAACATTTACTTAATTGGAGCTGGTAAAGCTTCTGGTTATATGGCTGAATATATAGAATCACTATTAGGTGAACGGTTAACATCTGGTTGGATAAATATTTTAGAAGGTACTCGTGATAGGTTTAAGGTAAACACAGTTGTTCTTCATGAAGCAGCACATCCAAATCCTACTATTGATGGACTTCTAGGTGCTCAGAAGATAGCAGCTATAGCTGACGATGCTCGTTCAAATGATCTCATTATTTTTTTACTATCAGGAGGGGGGTCAGCCCTTCTACCTTTACCTCGTAATGGAATAACCTTAGAAGAGCAGAGTAAGCTAGCTCATAGTTTAATGTTAGCCGGTGCCAATATAACTCACTTAAATACAGTTCGAAAACATCTTTCTAATATAAAGGGTGGATGGCTAGCAAAAAGAGTCTATCCTGCTCATCTTTTATCACTTATTCTATCGGATGTTGTAGGTGATCCTTTAAGTATAATAGCTTCTGGTCCTACAGTTGCTGATGAAACAACATATAATGACGCTATACGAATACTCAATACCTACAACGTATGGACATCCACTTCCTCATCCATTAAAACATTACTTTTAAATGGAAGAGAAAAACTCGAACCTGAGACTCCTAAATTAGATGATCCGTGTTTTAACAATGTCACCAATATTATAGTCGGTAGTAATAGAGATGTTTGCACATCGCTTGTAGAGTACTACCAAAAGAAAAAGTTCAATCCAATTCATTTAACTTCTTTTATAGAGGGAGAGGCAAGGGAAGCTGGAAAATTCTATTCAGCACTCATACGTGAGGCAGTTCATAAATCAAAAAGAGAAGAAAAACCTACAGTAATCATTCTAGGAGGAGAGACTACTGTAACAGTTAAGGGAGAAGGAAAAGGTGGTAGAAATCAAGAATCAATGCTTTCGGCTTCTCTGAAAATACAAGAAATTGATGGAATAGCTTGTGCTTCAGTAGGTACCGATGGTCTTGATGGTCCAACAGATGCGGCAGGTGCCATAATTGATGGTTTCACATATAAAAAAGCTAAAGAAAAAACTATGAATCCTGAGCTATATCTAAGTAATAATAATTCTTATTTCTTCTTTAAAGCTCTTGATGATCTTATATTTACTGGTCCAACAGGAACAAATGTAAACGATATAATTATTCTCGTCATAACGTAATCAATAACAATCAAGCTTACAAGTCTTCTTAATTTATCATCAATAACTTTGCTAGGTAAATTCCACAGATACTTTTTGCATCGATAATCTCTCCACAATGTATTTTTTCGGTAATTTCTTTTAGATCAAAAAGTTCTACCGTTATAACTTCATCCTCTTCTGATAGCTGACGTCCTTTCTCTAATGCTTCAGCAAAAAACAGAGAGATCTTTTCGGTACAATAACCTGGAGCAATAATTATATCGCCTAAATACTTGAAT
Source organism: uncultured Candidatus Bathyarchaeia archaeon (assembly GCA_964489085.1). GTDB lineage: Archaea > Thermoproteota > Bathyarchaeia > 40CM-2-53-6 > DTGE01 > CAZAXO01. Next base: position 2,666 of record CAZAXO010000113.1, on the reverse strand, counting down.
CTTTTCGCTCGATATCCTGTTTCCTCAATCAATTCTCTTTTCGCACATACGATTGGTTCTTCATTCTTTTCGAGGGTTCCGGCTGGTATCTCAAATAAAATCTTCTTTACAGGATATCTATATTGTCTTACTAATACAATCTTATTATCCTGTGTAAACGGTATTATTCCAACTGCTCCTCTATGATGTACTACTTCCCTTGTTACTTCTCTTTCATTGGACAATTTCACTTTATCAACAGTCACTTTAAAGAGTCTACCATTAAAAACAGTTTTAGAATCAAGATTAATCTCCAAGTTTTTCGATCCTTCCTTTTTAGCTAGCTAATTCATTTACTTTCTACATTCTATTATAGAATATAAAAAAATACGTCTTAGGTAATTATAAAAGCCGAAAAATTGGAATAAAAATATGAAAACGAATAAATGCAATATATTTTATTTGAATAATATTAATTAAAATAGATTTTTATTGTCAACTTTATGAAAAATAAAAATTGTTATTTAGATAAGTTTTTAGATAAATCGAAATTTCCACTTAGATATTGTACCATGATACGGACAATACCACTGATTGGTTGGTAAATAAATTAATGGAGTACCACCATAAGGACAAAGATAGGTATATCGAGGTGCTGGTGGGGGAAGATCTGCTGGAACTGGTACAGGATATACGGGTACTTGAGCAGGTACATAATACGCAGACATTACAATCACAACATTAAATTTTCATGAAAAATTGTAAATTAAGATTTCTTTATATACTTTTTACAATTTGTTTCTTTTTTATAAGCTATTCTACTCCGAAACAGTTCAACATTACTCCATATTAAAGAAAATAAACTCGATACGAGTAAACATCTTCCGAAATCTTGAAGGCAACTAGCATTTTGCATCAAATGTACTGTAAGCTTCGGTGAGTATTCTATTCCATGTATATAAAACCAATTCATGTATTCTACTCGGTAACCAATTGTACTTCCTTCATTAAAGTCTTTTAGTAACCAGCCATAGTTCGGTTCTCCGTTTTCATACCATGCTATAATATCATTTGTTACAATCCAAGTATTCCATGACTTAGCGTATTCATAACTAACTTTAACTACTGATTCTTCGTAATCTCCACCGGGTGTATCCCAATAAGTTTTATAATAATTTGAATGAGTCCAATAGGTAAATCCCCATCCTGTCCAATTACTCGTAATACGATGAAGCTGAATAGTTCTTGCAGAGGAGGGAATCGATAACCATTCTGATTGATTCCAGATATAAGTATCGATTGCATAAAGCTGTAGGTGAGCTTCTTTTACAATCCATCCTTTAGGTAGCTTAGATAAATCAAATTTCAATAAACCTCGTTCATCACTTGGAAATTGTCTATCTGTTCTATTTCCTGAAGCGATGACTGTTGGTTGTTCAGTAGAAAAGTGATCATTGTCTCTCATAATAGATATGTTATTAGAAAGGCATGGTTGAAAAACAAGGATTTTCTCCGGATAATTATTAGATAGGAATAGTATTGAAGATAACAGTAATAATATAGCTATAATCATAGATATGACATATTTTCTTCTCGTATACAATTACTATTTAGGCGCCCCTTTATCTTTACCTGCTTAAGTACGCAGCTAACATTAAAATGAAGCCCAGTAATATCGATAAAAAGGCTACTATCAGCGCTGAAACCCATTGTGAATAGAATTGTGATAGATAAGTATATGCACTTACGCAGATAAAGATGAGTCCAACTGAAATGATGATAGCACCAACAAGTATTAGCACAAGAAGTCTGATCGTCTTCAGAATACTTTTCTTTAATCCCGAGATGATCGCTTTTTGTACTTGCGTTCCAATGATATTTACTATTTTATCTGTAAATGTATCTTTTAGATCTTTAGGCAATTTATATCACCGAAGCTATTCCATTTATATTGTTAAATGAAGGTTTTATAAATGCTTTTTTAGAGCTCTGTTCTAAATCAGTTATTGAAAATCTAGTTTGGATTTGTTTTGTATCCAGGATAGTTGGATCGAAAGATTGGACGGTAACAAACACCATACTGAATTAGACCATCGATGCCTTCATAGGTTACCCTTCGATGCACTGCTTCTACTTCTATACCCTCTTTTAAATTATTAGGTTCACATTCGACTAACAATATATTACCATTATGAAGGATATCATAGTTAGATAGGCGTCTCCGTTTAATAAAAGGTAGTTTCTTGAATTCCCGAAGTTTACCCTTTACTGGAAATGAATAAGTAACCAGTTCCCCCTTACATTCCCATTCCAAGCATTTATCTCTAGGAGGACAGTATATCCGTTTACACCCATCACATAATTGAATATCTAAACTTGAATGGGATGTTGGTTCTAGTTTCCCTATAAGTTTTGGATAGGATAGTTGATGTATATTATCTGCGAGATGATATTTGCAATATGTTTCATAAGTAGATAAACTAATCTCCCAACCTCGATCAATATAAGTATCTATTCCCGGTATTGATCTACGTCGTTTTGATAAGGATTTCTTAGGCTGTAACCACAAAGCAATAGTATAAGCTCCTGAACCATATGAGACCGCTAGAATATTTTCGCCTGGTTTAGCATGTTCAAGTATTGAGCTGATCCCGATCATCGTAGCTGCTGAATAAGTATTTCCAATG
>CAZAXO010000112.1:0-7434 GCA_964489085.1 uncultured Candidatus Bathyarchaeia archaeon | reverse complement strand
GCTATTGGCACTATTTCTTCATCGCGGTTTTGTGCGGGTAGAGCTAACTATCAATTAATTGAGATATATGGCTCGAAAGGGAGCATCATATTTAATCTCGAAAAATTAAATATGTTAAGAGTTCATTTAATCGATCATAAACCTAAAGATCTGGAACCTAGTTTTCATGATACACTAGTAACCGAAGAATATCATCCCTATATGGATAAATGGTGGGGTCATGGACATATTATTGGATGGGAGCACACGCACATTCATCAAGTCCATCACTTGATAAACGCTATTATAAATGATACATCGATAGAACCGGGAGCTACATTTAACGATGGATATAAATGCGCTATCGTATGTGATGCAGTACTCGAATCAGCTATATCATCTAAAAAGATAATGTTAAATTATTAAGTTTGTAAGCTTAACTTTTGATTAATTTAATTAGTAATTAATAGCTAGTTTCAGAAATTTTTCCTTTTATTTTTTTTAATCACAATTACTCCCTCCTGAAATAGATATTGCGTCGACACCAGCGTCATCAATAAAAATTTATGAAGCTATTAAAAGACGAGGTTAAATTAATAGAATTTCCCAAGTTTTTTTAGCTCGTTTGATACGTGTTGTAATCCCAACTTATCAAGTTTTTCTTTAGTTGGAATACCAGTTGACTTTTTCCACTCTCGATATTCATAATAATAATAATAATCCTTCATTTTCTCAATAACTTTTTTTGGTATTGATTCTCCTTTATAGAGTCCAGCCGGTAAAGGTTCTCCAAATCGATCGGGTAAAACATCATCGTCTCTAGTTATTCCTTCTCGAACATTGAAAGCTCTCGCTAAATTCCATGCTCGTTCGCCTACTTGCATTAACTCGTTCGGAGTTACCTCCCACCCCGTTACTGACGAAATTAAGTCAACAAGAGTTGATACTGGAATCCCCCAAGGTATCTGAGTGAAAGCGCAAATAGAAAGGGATTTACAAGCAGACCACCAGTTCTGTCCTAAAACTACAAGTTTTGATTTCATCGGTCCTGTATTTAATCGATCTGCGATTGGATTAACTCCTAACTCGGGGATGCTTTCTCCTTCCCCCCAGAGATCATCGTGCGGACATTGCATGTGGCACCCCCCCCTTATTGAAGTAGCATAAGAGAGACCTACTCCTTTCTTTCCATGAGGTTCGTGCATCGGCAATTCTAATCCTTTTACATGCATTGCATACTGCTCAGATTCTTTACCTATTTGAAGAGCTGCTCTTTTAACACCTTCAGCTAATAAATTCCCTATTCCCTCTCTCAACGCAATTTTTTCTACCAAAGATACGATTGACTGATGATTTCCCCAACTCAAGTCTAACCCATCACACTCATCTTTGTCCACTAACTTTTTTTCATAGCATTCCATCAGAAACGCTATACACACACCAGCAGATATCGTATCGATCGAATATTTATTACATAGTTCATTCGCCTTAGCAATAGAAGCTAAATTATCATTCATACAATATGAACCAAATGCAGCACAAGTTTCATATTCAGGTCCACCGTACAAAGGATCAACCCTATAAGGACCTTTATCTATTTTCACTACTCTTTTACAGCCTACTTTACAAGCATAACAATGATTTCTTTTTATGAGAATAGTGTTCGATATTGTTCTACCCGTAATTTTTTCCGCACCAATAAATGTTCCATAACTAAAATTTTTTATAGGAAGTCTCCCCGAAGCATTAAGCAATTCCAGACCACCATCAGTACCAATATTTTGAATCCGCGTTCCAAAATCTCCCATCACCGTATCTCCAGAACGTTTAATATTTTTCATTAATCGATCTTGATCAGCAAAAACTAATTTCCTAGATCCTTTAATAGCTATAGCTTTCAGGTTCTTTGATCCCATAACTGCTCCCATGCCACTTCGTCCTGTAGCAGCAGAAATTTCATTTCGAAGTGTTGAATTGATACAGGCATATTTAACGAGTTTTTCACCTGCAGGGCCAATACATGCTATTTGAGCTGTCTCTTCCTCTCGTCTGCGAATCGCTGATACAACCTCACCAGTTAGCATACCCCAGAGTTGAGATGCATTCTTTAATTCAATTTCTCCATCAGAAATCCATAAGTAAACAGGCACTTCAGACCTACCCTCGATAATCAGCGCATCTAACCCTGCAGACTTCATTTCTGGGCCGAAGAAACCAGAAGCCATACTATCACCATAAATTCCTGTTAACGGAGACTTTGCAGCAACAGCGAATTTTACATTACCCGAGAAAGGTGCACCGGTTAGAGGGCCTGTAGCGAAAACCAGTTTATTCTCGTAACCCAAAGGATTAATTCCCGGCTTTAACTCTTCGAATAATATTTTTACGCTTATCCCTCTTCCACCATAATATTTTCTGACTTCTTCTTCATCTAATTTCTCTTTACGAATCTTACTATCAGATAAAGAAACCCTTAACGTAGATCCAGCATAACCAAACATCTCTAGATAACCATCATCTAAACTTTTTATATAAGAGATTATTTATAATTATTTTTACTACAGATCTGCTCTACTTGTCACTGATTTATTGTATATTTATTTATATCAATAACAGGCAATACCAATGCAGAATAAATATTGTTTAGGTTCTTTAGAGTTATCACTATCTTTATTCACATTTTAAAGGTTAGATGATAGTAATGTTCTATGTATACATTCTCCAATGTGAACATGGATTTCTCTATACAGGATATACTACAAGTCTATATAGACGATTATGTGAACATTTTTCTGGAAGAGGATGCAGATTCACCAGTTTCAATAAGCCGTTACGACTTTTATATTTTGAAATCCATTCATCAAAAAAATCTGCAATAAAACGAGAATGTAAAATTAAAAAGATGAAAAAAAAAGAAAAATTGCAATTATCATTAAAAAGATCAACTATATAATGTAATCCAAAAAATAAGTACCTGTATTCAGGATTAAAAATTTCTGTTAGCTATCATGGTGAAATCTGATTTTTTTCTCTTCTTTTTCTGTGATATTGAAGAGCGAATCGATGTGTTTCATCTCGAATTTGTTGAAGTAAAAGCTTTGATTTTGAACGATTTGATAATTCTAAAATATTTCCATCAGGAAAATAAATTCGCTCCCACTTCTTGGCTAATCCAATTACTGGAATAGATAATGATAAAGTATCTAACTCATTTTTCGCCTTTTTTACTTGAGTAATTCCTCCATCAACAACAACTAGATCAGGGGGGGTCGTGTCCTCCTCTATAAGACGCTTAAATCTCCGTTGTATAACCTCTCCCATCATAGCTTGATCATCTTGTCCACTAATAGTTTTAATTTTAAACATCCGATACATCTTCTTATTGGGTCTACCGTCCTGAAACAAAATTTTAGCACCGACAGCTTGCTTCGATCCTAAATTCGATATATCGTAGCATTCAATTAATCTAGGTATATCCATAAGTCCCATATCTTTTTTCAATTGTTCTAAAGAATCTTGTAGTTTCTGTTTGACTTTTGTTAACTGGTCAAGATGTGCTGAAGCATTTAATAATCCAATATCTAATAATCCCTTGAATTTCTCATCAGATGGCTTTTTTATCTCGATTGATTTTCCACAGCGTATAGATAATAAGTTAGCTATGATTGTTGAGTCACTAATCTTTTTATTGATAAGGAGCGTAGTTGGAATATAAGTTCTCTTCATGTAATATTGTTTCAGAAATGATTCTAGTGCTTCTTGATCACTTGCTTGATCAGCCTCTTTTAAATCAAAGCTTTCAGAGGATAGAAGTTTACCTTCTCTTATTTGAAGAACTTGCACACAGGTTCCAATTTTTCTTCTACAGAGCACAATCGCATCAAGATATCTATCTGAAGGTAAAACAACTTTTATTTCACGAGTTACCTTTTCTAGATCAGCAATCTTATCTCTTAAATATGCAGCCTTTTCATATTCTTGCTTTTGCGAAGCTGCAGTCATGTCCGATTGCAAATTGTTGATTATAATATTTTGTTTTCCTTCTAGAAAAAGAATAAGTTGATTCACAATTTTTGCATATTCTTGTTTTGAAATGTTACCTAGACAAGGTGCACAACATCGATGAATATGATAATAGAGACAGGATCGTCGTATCTTATTTAGATCTTTCTTACATGTTCTAATGGGAAAAAGATCGCGAAGAAATTGAAGAGAACTTCGCATTGCAGCGACATCACTATACGGACCAAAATATTTTGCATTATCATTACTTATACGTCGCACAACATTGATACAGGGATACTCAGAGGCTATATCGATTTTAAGATAAGGATAGGCTTTATCATCGCTTAAATGAACATTATACATTGGCTTATACGTCTTTATCAAAATGTTTTCCTCAATTAAAGCATCTGTTTCGGTATTAGTGAGGATATATTCCATTTTCTCAATAGATTTAATGATTAAGCTTTCACGCTGGTTATATTTTGAATTTTGGAAATGATTTACCACCCTCTTTTTAATGTTAGTTGCTTTTCCAATGTAAACTGTCTTATTACGCCCTTTAAAGATATAGACTCCTGTCTTTTCTGGAAGTTGATCGATTTGTTCTTGAAGACTCTTTCTATTGGTTATGGTCACTTTAATCTCTCTTAATAAATGGAGTTATTTTCTTCCATTCACCTTTCTCAATGAGGTTTTGCTGTAATATTTTTTTAAGATATTGACCAGTAAATGATTGATTAACTTGAGACACTTCCTCTGGGGTACCTTCAGCTACAATATAGCCTCCATCATCACCCCCTTCAGGGCCGAGATCAATAATATAATCAGCAGTTTTTATCACTTCAAGATTATGTTCTATGATAAGTACTGTATTTCCTGTGTCTACTAGTCTATGGATTACTTCCAATAATTTTTGAACATCCGCATAGTGTAGACCTGTCGTCGGTTCATCGAGAATATACAATGTTCTTCCTGTACTTACTTTACTTAACTCTGAACTAAGCTTTACGCGTTGTGCTTCTCCTCCTGAAAGTGTTGTTGCACTCTGACCCAATTCAATATATCCAAGACCAACATCTGCAATAGTTTGAAGTTTTCTTTTTATAGATGGAATGGGGGAGAAGAAGGGTAACGCTTCACTTACTGTCATAGATAGAACATCTGCAATTGTTTTGCCTTTATATACAATCTCAAGTGTTTCTCTTCCATACCGTTTTCCTTTGCAAACATCACATGGAATATAGACGTCGGGAAGAAAATGCATCTCCATCTTAATCGTCCCTGCGCCTCGACAGGCTTCACATCGTCCTCCTTTCACATTAAAACTGAATCGACCAGGTTTATACCCTCTCATTCGAGATTCGGGGAGTTTCGCAAAAAGTTCTCGAATTGGGGTAAAAGCTCCGATGTAAGTAGCAGGATTACTTCGGGGCGTTCTGCCAATTGGTGATTGATCTATAATAACAACTTTATCTAAATATTCTACTCCAGTCAATTTTTTAAATTTACCGGGTTTCATCCTTGAGCGATAAAAAAACTTAGCTAATGCTTTATATAAAATTTCATTTAGAAGAGTACTCTTTCCTGATCCCGATACTCCAGTTATGCAGGTAAATGTACTTAAAGGTATTTTCACAGTGATATTTTTAAGGTTATTTTCAGTAGCACCTTCTATATTAATCCAATTTCCATTACCTCTTCTACGATTAGATGGCACCTCAATAGTCATCTGTTTGGATAAATATTTGCCAGTTACTGAATCTTTGTTTTTCATGATGATTTCAGGTTTTCCAGCAGCTACCACTCGTCCTCCATGAATCCCTGCTCCTGGACCCAAATCAATGACGTAATCTGATTCTTTAATGGTCTCTTCGTCATGTTCTACCACTAGAATCGTATTCCCTAAATCTCTTAGTTGTTTCAATATCATAAGAAGACGTCTATTATCACGTTGATGCAATCCAATACTCGGTTCATCTAAGACATATAGTACTCCGGTCAGTCTTGAACCTATTTGAGTTGCTAACTGGGTTCGCTGAGCTTCACCACCAGATAAGGTACTGGTTCTTCTATCTAAAGTAAGATAGCCTAATCCAACATCAACTAGAAAACCTAATCGCTCGTTGATCTCCTTTAAAAGTTGACTTGCTATTTGTTGTTCCCGTTTTGAGAGAGCTAATTCCTTAAAGAAAGATGATACCTTAATGATAGACAATGCTATAAGCTCTGCAATATTTTTTCCTCTAATCTTTACTGCAAGTGATTCGGGTCTTAAACGATCGCCTTTACAGCTTGTACATGTAATTTCACTCATATATTTTGCATAGTATTCTTTCATAGTTTCAGAATTAGTCTGTTTATACCTTCTCTCGAGAATATTTACGATTCCTTCCCAAGATCGACCATAATAATTTTGGGATGATCCATAGAATAACATGTGTAATTGTTCATGATTTAAATCTTGTATAGGTGTATCAAAATCGAATCCATATTGGTGAGCAATTGATTCGAATCGTGATAGAACCCCTCCATCGATAGGGCCAAAAAAAGCTTCAATAGCTCCTTCATTGATTGATTTGGCTTTGTCAGGAATAACTAAATCTGGATCAATCCGGATTTTTACTCCAAGACCGGTACACTCTTTACACGCACCATATGGACTATTAAAAGAGAACATTCGTGGTTCTAATTCTTCTACACTTACTCCACAGTGGGGACATGAAAGTTCTTCACTAAACAGATTTAGACCTTTATTTGATTTAATTGCTACTATTCCATGAGCGAGGTTCAAAGCACTATCGACAGATTCAGCGATTCGATCTCTCTCCACCTGTAAAATCTTGAGCTCATCAATAATAATGTCGATATTATGTTTTTTATATCTTTCAAGTGAGATGGCGTGATTTGTTTGAACCACTTTTCCATCCACTAGTGCATGTAGAAATCCTAATTTGTAATAGTCTAATAATATTTTTTTATATTCTCCTTTTTTTCCACGAATTATAGGAGCTAAAATTTTTATTTTTGTACTATCTTCGTATTCAAAAATTGCATTTACGATCTGTTCGACAGTTTGTTTTTCGATCTTTTTTCCGCATTTATAGCAGTATGGAATACCTATTCGCGCAAAGAGGAGTCGAAGATAATCATGAATCTCTGTAGTCGTCGCAACTGTTGATCGGGGATTAGCTACTGCAGATCGTTGTTCGATTGCTATTGCAGGTGAAAGCCCTTCAATATAATCAATATCAGGTTTATCTAATTGGCCGAGAAATTGACGGGCGTATGCGGATAGTGACTCGATATAACGACGCTGCCCTTCAGCGTAAATGGTGTCAAATGCTAAAGATGATTTTCCAGAACCACTTAAACCAGTTATTACAACAAAATTGTATTTTGGAATTTCAACGCTAACATTTTGAAGATTATTCTCTCTAGCTCCCTTAATAA
>CAZAXO010000111.1:0-7460 GCA_964489085.1 uncultured Candidatus Bathyarchaeia archaeon | reverse complement strand
TGCTGCACCTATCATTATAGAGGTTAAGATTCTGATATCGCCATGTCTACTGACTAGGTATCCTGCTAGTATTGAACTTAGAATGCCTATTGGGGGAGCAAGTGCGAATATCATACTTGAAGTAACTTCTGAAAGGCCACGGGAAAAAATCAGATAAGTTGTGATAAAGGTTGTTACAACAATTAAACCTGATTGGTGGATTGTTATCATAGAGAGAAAAGAGACAAAACTTTTCGAAATAACTGATCGTAACGGTTTTTGTTTCTCTTTTTTTTGCGTCATTAAAGATGATGTGATCAGCTTAATCCGTATTAAAATGAGTGACCATATTATTATGGGAATACTCCACAGAAGATATAGAAAGCGCCAATCCGAATAAAGTAAGATAACTGGGAGAGTGAGTACACCTAAAGATTTGCCCACACTTCCCATTGCATTATGAATTCCTATAGCTTTACTGAAATTCTTTTTACTAGCAACTTTACTTATTGCTGAATACCCTGAAACATGATAGAATGGTGCTGCTATTCCCATACATGCTAATCCGATAATGAGTGGTGTAATACCACCACTTTTTCCTACAATTATTCCACCCAATCCTTGGATAAACATTCCAATAACTAGAATTGTTTTCGAGCCAACTTTATCAACGAGGAAACCTGAAAAAACATTCACTAGTAAACTGACAACTGTAGGTATTGTTATTATTATAGATACCTGTACTAAGGTGAGATGAAATTCTTGTAGAAAGATAGGAATAAGCGCAATATGTGTGAGAAAATATATTTCGATAAACATGTGGGAGATACTCATTGACCATATGATGTTTCTCACTTTGTTGACCTCATCAGGAGATACATCTTACATAGAAATGCATTTATTATCAAATTTTGTATTTTCTATTTTTTTGTGTGCTGACTGGACATAATTGAAAAATAGTTTGCTAAAAATATTAAGACTATTATAATCTATTTACGTAAAGTCTGTTCTTCACCACATTTATCGCAGAAAAGATCATTTTTATTCAAGTTATTTCCACAATAACAACAATATTTTCTTTTAAATATCGATAAATGTAATGCGTTCTTTCTGTATTTGAAGAATAAGATCCATCCTATAAGGTATATTCCTAAAACTCCAAAAAAAACTCCAGAAAAACTAAAGAGATCCCAAAAACCATGTAGTAGAGTCGATAAGAGCAATCCCCAAAAAATTAAAGAAATTCTCTTCTCTTTGTTGAATTTAGCTAATCCTAGAAAATAACCAAAGACTACTCCATTTAAAGCATGACCTGGAACCGATAGAATTGCTCTAAAAATGCCTGTAGTAATTCCTCCATCAATAACGTAAAAAACATTCTCTACAGTCGCGAAACCTAAAGCGGCTGAAGTACTATACACGATTCCATCCATTATTTCATTAAATTCAATAGATCGAAATGCGGGTATTATAACTAAAGCTTTACAGCATTCTTCTATTAATCCAATAAAAATAAACGAATGAAGTACAATAATGAGTACTTCATTAGTTAAAGGAATAATACCTGAGAAGAACTCTTCTATTACAATTGCTAATATAACTGAGGTCATACCAAGGAAATAGGTAGATAATACTTTCCGTAATGGTTCTTTCTCGTATTTATCTCGAGAATAGAAAAACCATAAGAAAAAAACAGCAGGAGCAATTGCTAATACCAACAATACAAAGGACATAGTGTGCTTATCATCCGCCATCTAAAATAGTTAATCTAAGCATCTATCTACCGTATCTTTTATATGTATATTGATAAGACTTATATTATCCCTCATTTTTTCAAATGAATTTACTAAATCATCTATCTGAATTGGAAGTGAGCAAAAATGCAAGCGGATAATAGTGCCAACAGTGATGATGAACAGGAGACTATCGAGGAGAAAGACGAAGATATTAAAGATGAAGATCAGTACGAACCTGATCAAAGATTCGAAGTATGCGAGGAATGCGGTGATATTAATCTGGTAAGAGTCGTTAAGGGAAGAGTTCTCTGTGAGCCTTGCGCTGATTTAATTGAAGATTTACCAGAAGAAGAATAAAGAAAATCGTACCATATAAAAAAAATATTATGTTTTAAATCGTGAAAATTTGACTTTTCATTACCCATATAGTAGTGATCATTTTTTAGTACAATTTTTTTCTTGAAATTTTGCTACATATATGCCCTAAAGAATTTATTCATTAATTATAATTCTGATAGAGGGAATTGAATCCGATGCAGATATCGATCTGTAAGTTCCTTAGATACCAATCCTTTACTTTTCAAAATTTGTCGCTCAAGACGATCTAAAGCTACCCGAAAAGTCTGAGTTAATCCATATCCTTCACTTGAACTGAAAAACACTCCTTTTTTTGTCCGAAATTGGAGGCGGCAATGAATAAGCTGCATCCCCTTATAATTCATGCCATGTGTCTTTAAATAAATAAACAGTGTACCAACTTCTAGTGTATCACGATAACGTCGCGCAAAAGATTCAAAATCACTTAATAAATGTTTCTTCTGAGATTCATTTATCATGATATCTTTAGCTGAAAATTGAACGGTTATCTTTGGTTTTTTCATTTCTAATTGAGCAATGGGCTCAAGAAAATCTCTTTTCGTGACAATCCCTATTGGTCTAGTATCTTTTACAATGATTATGGATGATACATCTGATTCACGCATTCTTTCTTGAACATAATTCATTCTCGTTTCAGGCAAAACAGTAATGGCTGGATGTGCCATAAGACCCTTTACTGATGTACTTAGAAGAGCTATCTTTTCTTTTCTTGAATCTTGTCCTACTCTCTCTTTTGGTTTATAGATGTATTCAATAAGATCCTGTACACTAATGATTCCTACTAATTTTCCTTTCTTTACTACGGGTGCATGGGATATTCCCTTCTCACGGAAAAGACTTAAAATACTTCCAACAGAATCATCTTCTTCAACTACAAAGAGATTTCTTGACATTATCTCTTCTATTTTCGTCTTTCCCCACTTTTTGATAACAGTTTGACCAATAATGTCCTCATCAGTTATGAATCCAATTAATTTATCTTCATCAAAGACGGGTAATTGCCTAATTTCACTTTCAATCATCAACTGTGCTACTTTACTTAATGAATACGTTACATTAACCGTAGGCGCTTTACGTGTAAGCTTCTTTACTTTTGTTGTAGATGGATCATAATGTGACCTAATGATCCACCGTCGCGCTATCACTCCTTTATACTTCTTTTTTTTATCAACAACAATAAGAACAGGAGGTCTCCCTTTTTTAAAGTAAGCGAGACAGCTCGAGAGCATATCATCTTCTTGAATAATTTTAAATTCCTTTGTGACAACATCTTTTACTGTGGTTAAGGCCATAAAAACACCTTTTCTTTACTTTCCTCAGAATAATCTATCCAATTCAAAATGAGTGATCAAAAATATAAACTTAAATGCTCAAAAATCCATTCAAGAGTATTTAATTATTTATTCATTTTTTTGATAAGATTATAGAGATCCATCTTATTCACTTGGTTCAAATCTTTTTCAAATTTTATTGAAATAAAGTTTTGATGAGGGATAATGTAAGCACCTAATTCTTTTTTTTGTATCCATTTGTGAATTACTTCATCTTCGATATTTGATGGAATTTTTCTAATTTCTTTGAAATCTTCTAATTGATTGAAGAGAGCATAAAATGCGGTATTTGCGAGATCATGATATAATGGCTTCTCTTGAAAGTCGGTTACTTGGAGAGTAGATAGATCAACTTTGCCTATCCCAAACTGAACTTTAAAACCTGATGTATAAACTTGAATAATTTTTATGTCGTTACATATGTTAAGTATGAGACCATGACGGATAAGATGAGATAGATTTATACATAAAATATCTGATGCGTTAAATATTAGTACTGGTCTTTTGATATCAAGTATTCCTTGATCTATTCCATATTTAATAAAACCTGCTCTCCCTAGTGGTTTAGGTTCTTTAATATACTCAATAGTTATCTTCCTACTAAATTCTTTACTAAGTTCTTCTCCTTTCCCAAATTGTTCTATTATTTTCTCAGCTCCGTATCGTATTCCTATGATAAAATGTGATACTCCTCCTAGGATCATGGGAAGCATACTCCAATATAGGAGAGGACGCTTTGATAATCCCACTTCTATCAAAGGTTTCGGTGTATTAGCAGTTAAAGGTCGTAATCTAACTCCTTCTCCTCCAGCACTAATGATTGCATACATATCACCGATAAGCTGATTTACTTTTATCTCCAGATCACGTTTAATGGTTGAATTTAGAGAATCTGATCCTTGAACACTCATACTTAACACTAGGTTCTATTTAGGATCCATGATTTAAAAATATTAAAACTGGATCACTTGTGGTCAAGAAAATTGTTAAAGAATTAAAGCAGCTACACAAACTTGCCGTGCTCGTAGATAATGAGGAAGAATTCGAGAAAGCTTCAGTATTATTTGGTATAGTTAGTGAAAACAAGAATGTGCAATACAATGGTTGAGATTGGCTTTTTTCCCTTGCTAAGACTAAATAACGTTAAATATTTGTTACATTACTACTTATTGAACTACTGGGAAAATATGGGAAAATAGGGGGGATCGATTGATGGTAACCAAGCGGGAAAGGAAGCTGCTTGTCACAAAATATTATCTGCGTTTTATGGAACCGTTAGCTATTCTCAGGCAGTTAAGGGAACAACATAACATAAAATGTAGCAAAAATACTGTTTATAGAGATATTGAAGAAGCTAAGATCTTTATGAAGCAGAAAAGCAGAACTTGGCAAATGAGTTATCATCTATTCTAGCGTTCCAAATTCATGCTAGACACGAATTGTTAGGTGAGTTATGGGCTTTGTTTGGGTCCACCAATCATGCTATGCATAAGGTAGCTGTTGCTAAGTTGATAATGAAGTGTTGGGATGGATTAGAACGCTTGGCTGGAATTGATCGAGGTGGATTATCGCTTGAGGATATTGAAATGAAGGAGAAGGATGCACCGCTGCCGCAAGAAATACTTACTCAGTATATTAATGGTTTACCCGCTAAGTTAAGGGATGAGTTACTGGATTATGAACGAAGCCAATCAACACGATATTGGGATGAGTCCGCCTAATTTTGTTTAAATAGGCTTGAAATGAATGGTTTCTGGTGGAGGTTTGCGTCTCCAAACTCAGTTTAGGTGCGCACATATCCCTTTTCAATGCAACTCTGAGGCGGGTATAGGTATCCTTCATTCTAGTTGGTGGTTATGATAATTGTAGATTAGATCAAATCTATCTTGCAAATGTACCCTATTCTCATTGTTTCAGAATGAGAGTTCAAACCCGCGGGGACTTGCACTTAAATAGGTGCCAATCCATTTTAATTGGGCCCAATTGAAAATTTCTATTTCGAAGTCTAGTATTGAATAATAAAAATATATTCAAATTTATAATTATCAGCTAGCCATTGCTATAGCTGACTTCACATCAAATTTCAATTTCTCCATCGATATTTCAAGGTATTTAGAATTGAATCTCTTAATTAACAATGATGAATAAATAATAAAAATGAGTTTAAAATAAAAATTATTAACCATGAAATTTCAACCTAAACAAATAGAAGATGCCTATTCTGAAGATGGTTCAAGTGCATTTTTATTTGATCTAAGAAATTCAACTGAGATAATTAGAAAAATTAGCTGGGACAAAAGATTAGATTATCATATACACTTCATGATGCAATTAAATGAATTTGTTTATACAACGCTCTATAATAATTGTGATGAAAATTATTTTGGAATAAATGACACTGGTGATGGTTATTTATGTGTATTTTTGGATGATGTTCATGCATTCACTTGCTTAGACATTGCTTTGAGAATTAAGGAGTATTTAGAAATTCAAATTCCAAAACATAACGAAAATCTATATCTCAAAACATTTAAGTTAAAAGAAGAAAATCAGAAGATAGAGAAAAATATTCCTAAATTTGATTATGGTTTTGGCTTACATAGTGGTGGTAGTATTATATATAGAACAAAAATTGATTCGAGATTAACAAATACAAAAGATTTTATCTATGGTATAGTTCCAAATACTGTAGCACGTTTAGAATCATTTACTAAAAATTATATTAATTATAAATTTTTAATAACAGGAAATTATAAAAAAAATTTAAAGAATCAAGACTCATATTCAAAAATTAATGATTTGTTAAAGAATGTTAAGTCATTAGGAAGAGTTAATTTACATGATGGAAAAGAAAATGGTCATAATATATATGAACTAAATGATAAATTCATTTCTAAATTTGTTGAATATTATAGAAAGATTTAGTAATCTAAAGTATACATTTAGATAATATTTTGCTATCTAGAAATTTATATCATGCTATTTTAATTTTAATAGTCATTGTGCTAAATATTTATTTTTTTAGCTAGCTGTTTTAGCTCAAAAAGGTGAAGTGGTGAGGGAAATATTAAATTATTTCTTTAGGTATAGTCTAACTCCATGTTTTCTAAAAGTTTTTATTATGAAAGGTCTTGATAATGCTGTTAATAAGAGGTATCCAAGAATTCCAATAGCTATAATGCTTCCCATCAGTACTCCAGATAATCCTAATATTAAGGGCATATTGAAGAGATAACTCAAATAGCTTCCCACTATAATAGTTACTAAAATAATCTCACATATGATAGCATAAATCCGACTGAATTTAACTTTTTTGAATCCTATTTTCCAAGCAAACAAGGTAGCAATAAAATTAGCTATTGTTCCTCCAATAACATCAACTATACCTAATCCACCGAAAAAATTTGCAACAATTGTTCCCAAGCTAACTCCTATTATAGCAGGCCAACCAAAGAGTATAGCAAGAGGAAGTAATGCATCAGCTACTCTAACTTGAAAAATACTGAAACTTATAGGGGCAAGTACTGCAACACTAACTGCATATAATACTGCGAAAACAGCTGTTAAAGAAACTTCTTTTGTTGTCTCTACTTTCATACTCTCACCTCCACTACTCCGGGATTTATTAAGCGCAACGGGTGGGAGGTACCACTCACGCGCTTAACATTCCATTTTATCATGTATTTAATAAACTTTCTATCTTAGAGTTCAATTATTTCATAACTAATTCATTCACGTCTAAGCTAAAGCTTTCGCGCTAATTGTGTTTATTAGAGTAAGATTGAATAGAGAGATATTGGGGTGTAAGATTATAAAAATTCAAAAAAACATTGAAAGACTTAAGGGTGAGCAAGTGGTTGTGACATGGTCAGGTGGCTTAGATACAACTGGATTATTAGCTTTCGTTATGGAAGACTTAGAATCTACTGTATTTCCAATATTCGTAAATAGAGGACAAGGTAACTATTCCAGAGAAAAACAATATTTTTTTAATATATCCTTGCTCTGCAGAAAAACCATATAATAAGTCTAGATC
>CAZAXO010000110.1:0-7500 GCA_964489085.1 uncultured Candidatus Bathyarchaeia archaeon | reverse complement strand
TCTTTAACCACATCTAATGCTGCTCCTGCAATTTTCCGTTCCTTCAGTATTCGCACTAACGCATCTTCATCAATAACGTCTCCTCTTGAAGTATTAATGATATATGCAGTACGTTTCATATGGGCTAACTCGTTATAACCTATCATATGTTTCGTTTTTTCGTTAAGTCGTGGATGTAATGAGATAAAATCTGATTCACGTAATAATCTTTCAAGCTCAACACTTTTTACATTTATTTTCGTGCTCTCATCTTCTGTTAGATATGGATCATAGTAAATCACCTTTATACCAAACGCTTGTGCGCGTTGAGCAATTAATTGCCCAATTCTTCCCAACCCAATAATCCCTAATGTTTTACCGTGTAACTCAAAACCGCATGCAATAGCGTCAGGATATAATCGGGGGTTCACTCTAAACTCTTTCCCTGTTTTAAGTAGGTGATAGGCTCGTGCAATCTGACGAAGTTCAGCAATCATAAGCCCAAAAGTGAAATCAGCAACAGACTCGATATTTCTCTCAGGAGCATTTACAACGGATATTCCTCTCTTAACTGCAGCGATCATATCGACATTTATAGGTCCTCCACGTGTTACTCCAATTAACTTCAAGTTTTTATCGGCGTCCATTACCTCAGCTGTGATAGGTGCATAGTTGACGATAAGGATATCAGTTTCTCCTATCTCATGTAATAATTGACGGGGACTTCCAAGAAACTCTCGAATTATCTTCTCCGACTCTGTGGATACTTTAAAGGATACCTGTCGATCAAGTTCAATTATTCGTATTTTATGATTTTTCTCAAGTGTTTGAAAGCTTTCTTTAAAATGTTCTTCTTTTACCCCTGTATCATAGAAAATAAGTATCTCCAATTTATATCATCCCATCTTCCCTTCCAATGATAATTTGTACTTAGCATCTTCTGCTGTGTATTTCTATATTTATAATTACAGTATATTCTTATAATAATCGGATACTATTCTAACGTTATCTATGTTTATTAAATGAAGTAAGTGAAGGTTAAAAGTGGTCATCTCCTAATAGAAATCTTTAAGAAGCTAACCTTTTGCTCGCACATATACATTTAATATTTCTCATTATAAGGAGACTCAAATATGAATGATATTCCATTAAATGATCTTGCTTCTTTAGCTCAAGATTTAAAGAGCGGAGTACTATCTCTCTTTGGTTATCTTCAACAACTTGAGCAGATATTTACAGTAAAAGAACCTAGTCTTTTAGCTTTTCTCCCGGAAAACAAGCGGTTTGAACGGTTACATCACGAAGCAGAGATTCTACTCTCTACTTTTCCTGACCTGAGTAAGCGCCCTCCCTTATTTGGTGTTCCTATCGGTGTTAAAGATATCTTTCATGTTATTTGTTATCCAACACACTATGGTAACACACTTCCAGTAAGAGAATTGCAGGGACCTGAAGCGATAAGCGTAACCAAATTAAAAGACGCGGGAGCATTAATTCTAGGTAAGACGGTTACAACAGAATTTGCTTATTTTCATCCTGGTCCAACTAAAAACCCATATAATCCTGTTCACACTCCTGGGGGCTCAAGTAGCGGCTCAGCAGCCGCCGTTGCAGCAGGTTTATGTCCTCTCGCGTTGGGCAGTCAAACCATTGGGTCGATTATGCGTCCCGCCTCGTATTGTGGTGTCATAGGATTTAAACCAAGTTATGAACGAATTTCAAGAGAAGGAGTTATTCCTCTCTCACCGTCAGTTGATCATATCGGATTCTTTGTAAGCACACTTGCAGGTGCACGAATAGCTGCTAGCATCCTCTGCAATTGTTGGAATGATGAATATTCTCAGCATATTCCCGTCATAGGGATTCCAGAAGGTCCTTATCTCTCCTACACTTCAGAGGAAGGAATATCCTTTTTCCGTAGGAAAACTCAACAATTACAGGAGTATGGATTTGATATTGTATCAATCAATGTTATGTCTGACTTCAAAGAGATGGTGGTACAGCATAACCAAATTGTAGCTGCAGAAGCAGCGCAGGTTCATAAGTACTGGTTTTCTAAATATAAGGATCTGTATCATAATAAGACAAGAGAGCTAATCGAACGTGGTCAAACGATTTCATCGCAAATGCTTATGAAAGCTCTTGAGGGACGTAAACGACTAAGGGACGAATTAACAGATTGTATGAATGATAACAATATTGATTTGTGGATTTCACCAGCTGCTCAAGGACCTGCTCCAAGAGGTTTAGATTTTACAGGGGATCCTATTATGAATCTACCATGGACTTATAGTGGGTTACCTGTGATCAGTCTTCCTGCTGGATTCAATGAGGAAGGTTTGCCTATGGGATTGCAGATTACGGCTCGCTGGTATCATGATGAAGTATTATTATCGTGTAGTACTGGTATAGAGGACTGCTTAAAGGCTACATCCACTTAGTTAGTTTGCTATATTATTTACATGGTTAATCCTAAGAAGCGTAGAAGTAATATAGATGCATGTTTCAAGTATATGAATACAATGGGATAGATGGTTGTTGCTTTGAAGGCTATTGAATTACGTGACTTAACGAAGAAGTATAATCAGGTAACTGCTGTTGATGGTGTTTCATTAAGTATTGAACATGGAACTATCTTTGGGTTGCTTGGTCCAAATGGCGCGGGGAAAACCACCATTATCTCGATGCTTTCTACTATATTAACGCCGACGTTAGGTTCTGCTTCTGTATGGGGACATGATATTATTACTGAAAAAGATGAAGTACGGCGAGCAATAGGTATTATTTTTCAGGATCAAAGTTTGGATGATGAGCTTACTGGGCGGGAGAATATGGATTTTCATGGAAGACTCTATAGGATGGATACCACAAGACGTGAAAAACGAATAGATGATCTTGTGAAACTTGTCGAGTTAGAGGATCGGATTGATGATCTTGCTAAAACATACTCTGGGGGGATGAAGAGACGATTAGAGATTGCGAGGAGTTTAATGCATAGCCCTCACGTTTTATTTCTTGATGAACCGACGCTTGGGTTAGATCCTCAGACAAGGAGACGGTTATGGACATATATTAAGCAGTTTAGTAAAGAAGAAGCGATAACCATTATTCTAACAACGCATTATATGGAGGAAGCAGATTTTCTTTGTGATCAGGTCTCAATTATTGATCATGGAGGAATCATTACCTCTGGCACTCCTGAAGAGTTGAAGACTGTATTAGGTGGAGACCTTATTACCCTAGAAGTATCTAAACCTTTGAAGTTGAAGAAAATCTTAGAAAAGAATCCATCGATACGGAAAGTGAAGCGATTCAATAACAATCTTAGTGTCGTAGTGAATGAGGGAGGCAAAACGATACCCAAGATCATAGATATCAGCCATGACAATGATATCGCCGTCGAAAGTGTACTATTGAAGCAGCCGAGTCTCGAAGATGTTTTCATCCATTATACTGGGAGACGAATACGTGATGCAAATGCAGATGAGAAAGAGCGATTGAGGCGACGATTTGGTTGGGGTCGAAGGTGAATTAGGATGGAAGTTCAAGTTATCTATACTATCTGGCTACGTGAAATGAAACGGTTTATACGGGCTCGATCAAGAATTATCGGTAATATTGCAACTCCCTTCATCTGGTTTATTCTTATGGGAGTTGGTATGAATTCCACATTATTCAGTATGGACTTCAATTATTTCACATTTATAGCACCTGGTGTTATCGGGATGGCGCTTCTTTTTAATTCTATTTTTGCAGGAGTTTCGGTGATATGGGATAAACAGTTTGGATTCTTAAAGGAGATCTTGGTGGCTCCTGTCTCACGACAAAGTATAGTTCTTGGTAAGATCTTTGGCAGCTCTACGATATCACTTATCAATGGACTCCTCATCTTACTCATTGCAATTGTATTAGGGAGTCTTCAACTTTCTAGTTTAACACTGCTAGACTTGGTGGCTTCAATTATTTTTATGCTATTAATCGCTTTTTCCTTTGTGTCTATTGGATTAGCAATTGCGTCGAAACTATCGAATCTTGAGGGATTCCAATTGATTATGAGTTTCCTTGTTATGCCCATCTTCCTTCTCTCAGGAGCATTCTTTCCGATTGACAATGTTCCTGTGTGGATGAAGGTTCTCGTTTATTTTGATCCATTACTTTACGGTGTAGATGGCCTGCGAGCCTCTCTTACTGATATATCATACTTTCCACTCTTTGTTAACTTTGGGGTACTCGTATTCTTCTGTACCTTTATGATTCTTCTATCTAGTTACTTATTCTCACGCATGGAAGTGTAACAGGCAATTTTTTCTATTTTTCTTCTATCGAAATAATCAAATATACCGTGTGTTATAGTATCTTTGAAGAGTCCTCTTCCTTCTCTAAACTCAATAGAATAGGATCATTGTGGTTCGTATTATGATTAGTAATGAGAATATCAGAAAGGTTATTTCTCTTGTAGAACATCAGGTTCAACATTATAATCCGGTATATGTCTCACAGCTAGCTTCACGTAGAGGCGATCCTTTTAAGATTCTTGTATCCACCATTTTAAGTTCACGGACTAAAGATGAAACAACACAAGCAGCTACAGAGAAGCTCTTCACTTATATAGAAACACCTGAAGATCTAGATCATCTTTCCACGAATGAGATTTCTCAGTTGATTTATCCTGTTGGCTTTTACCGAGTTAAAGCACAACACCTTAAAAATCTCGCGAAAATACTCCTCTCAGAGTATAATGGTGGCATTCCTGATACTCTCGAGAAACTCTTACGATTGCCTGGTGTAGGAAGGAAAACTGCGAACCTAGTAATTACCTTAGCGTTTAATCGATATGGTATATGTGTTGATACACATGTTCATCGCATAGTCAATAGATGGGGCTATGTCGCAACAAAGACACCGATCGAAACAGAATTCTCTTTACGAGAGCAATTACCAAAACATTTTTGGAAACGTATCAACACACTTCTCGTTATGTTTGGAAAAAAAATCTGTACTCCTCTTACACCAAAATGTCATGAGTGTATGTTATTGCATCTATGCCAAAAAGTAGGCGTTATAGTTTAAAAAATATAAGCTTGCCGCCTAGCTAGGCCAATAAATTTGTTCCTTGTGATCTCATCTTTGACGAGTGGGATAAAGGTAATTTTGACTTAGTTAACTCGAAAGAGTGGCAAGGATGTAAGACTCTTAACTATGTCAGAAAGAATTGATATAGTGAATCTCATGATAAACTACTATACTCGTTGCTATAATATTCTTTTGATTTCTTCTCTTGGTACCACAACTAAAGTTTCACTTTCTACAATATTCTTGAATTCAATTAGTAGTTTCATAACAGCCTTCTCATCCATATGCCTAAGAAGCAGATTCCTATTTCTGTATCCAGTAATAGTTACGAGGGACGATTCATTGAATGGGGTGGATTCATTATTGCTTTTGAGAAGTGGTTGGAGGAATTAGATGAAACGAACATGTTTAAAGATTTACCTACCAACAATTGTCCCTGTCCTCATTGGGGATATCTCTTTAAGGGTAAGATGATTGTGCACTATAAAGACCATGAAGAAACCATCAACGCCGGTGAAGCTTACTATTTAAAACCCGGTCATGTTTCATTAATAACCAAAGGTACTGAATCGATGGAGATTAGCCCAAAACAGGAATATCGAGAAGCAATGGCTGCGATTATTCATAAACATCGTCAAGAATAACTAGTTAGTACTAATCGTATAGAGGCTAGTTAGCTCATGATTAATCTTTTTAGAGGATGTTCTTTATTTATCAAATGGTAATTCATTCACTAATGTATTTCAATGGCGCCAGTGATGTTTAATACTTAACCTGTTATCGAATTTAAATCGAAGAAAGCGAGAAATACAAGCTTTGCTACATCATCTGATGTTAAAATTCTACCAAGCGGTGTCTTCTGAATAATTCTCCGCTCCACCTTGTCTTTAGGAATTCCTTCATGATTTGATACCCAATCTATGTCCCATTTATCATACATACGAGTTCTGATAAATCTCGGACATACTACATTAATATTAACCTGATATACAATATTTTTTCATCTTGTATATTAATGCTCATATGAAATTATTTACTTGGTAGTTAGCTTAGATTGATGCAAGGGTCTGTTTAAAGCATCAGCATTATTTTTCTTTCTAAGAAATAACTCAGAAAGGATGTTAATCTATACTCTAGCCAGTAACTAAGATAAAGAACTTTCTCATCATGAATTTTATTATTAAGAAAAAGAAGATGCAACTTCTTCAGTGAAGATGCGGTGAACACTCAGATCGGTAGAAAATGGAAAATGAAAGATAAAGTACGTAATTCCTACATCAATGAACTGTTGAATCTGTTTAATACACTCTTGCGGGGTTCCTATTATATTTCTCTTCAGATAGTCATTGCTCGTCATTTCTATGGTAGATTTTATGAACGAACTTTCTTTAAATTGCAGCGCTTTCTTCTTAGCTTCTTTAGGATTTTCATCGATGATCATGCGTGCATGCCATGTCTTTATGATATCTCCATATCGTCTACCTTGAGAGATGCAATGGTTTTTTAGCATAGTGAGTCGATCTTTTGTTTCTTCTACGCATGTACCTGGAAAATTTATATAATCGGCGTGTTGAGCTGCTACTTTTAATAGCTTATCACCTTTTCCTCCTATCCACAGTGGTGGGTACGGCTTCTGAACTGGTTTCGGATGAGTAATGAGGTTTTTTATCCTATAAAATCGCCCATGGAAACTTGCATGTTCCTGTGTCCAGATCTCTTTCATCAGTTTAATGGCTTCATCAAGTTGCTTAATACGAATTCCAGGAGTAGGAAAGGGAATTCCATAGGCTTCATATTCTATATCGTACCAGCCGGCTCCTATACCAAATTCTAATCTTCCCTCGCTCACTACATCGACCGTTGCAGCAATCTTCGCTAAGACTGAGGGAAACCGATACGAATTACAGGTTACAAACACACCGAATCGAATTCTTTTAGTTTCTGATGCTAGCAGAGGAAGAATCGTCCACGCCTCTAAAATCGAGGTGCTTGTATGCTTCGACATAGGATAAAAATGATCATAAATCCATACCGAATCAAACCTCAACTCCTCTATAGTACGCCACGCCCACTTCATCTTAGAAAGCTCATACTCTTCCTGATGAAACTGTACTCCAAAACGAATCAACCACATTACTCTCCAAATATAACTATATGACCCTCATAAACATACATTACTTCCTACTCCGGATAAATACTCCTCAACAAATCAAGCTAGATTGTATCTATAACGAACACTCTCCATAGCATATCCCCTAAAGTATCTTAAACAAGAAAAACCTATGAGAATTTTATATTTTTGAAGGAACCTGATAGAAAGTTACTTCATGTAAATGCTCATTGCCTCTTCAACGCTTAAATCCTGATTTACGATTCCGTATAGTGCCTGAACTACTTTCTGTGGGTTATCATCTTGAAACACGTTTCTTCCGATAGAAACACCTGCTC
>CAZAXO010000109.1:0-7581 GCA_964489085.1 uncultured Candidatus Bathyarchaeia archaeon | reverse complement strand
TATCTAGAGCTATTCCTCGCGGTTCAGCTCCATTTGTAGGTATAGAATTAAACGTTAATAATGACCGAGTCCAGGGATTGAGACGACCAATATAATTTTTACCAGAGGCGGTATACCATACCATCCCATCATCATCAACTGCCAGGCCCCAAGGTTTACTATTCGAGGGAAGACTGAATTCTACTAAATTATTATTTGCTATATCAAACATACCAATCTTGTTTCTATCTAATTCTGTGAAGAAAACAAAATCATTACCACTTGGATCCGTATAGACAGTAATATCATTTGGGCCGCTTCCACTTGGCAACTGATATTCATCGACTCTCCAAATCGCACTAAACCATAACCTACAGATCTGATCACCGAAGTATTTTGTAAACCATACTTCTGTATCACTTAAAGCGTATACACCACGGGGACCAGCTCCCGCTTCAAGAACAAACAAGTTAACCGAGCCTCCCGTATCGAGAAGACCAATCTTTGACTGATGATAATCAGAGTAAAATACAGTACCTGATCCTGTAACAGAAACATCCCATGGTTCACTGTATCCACGCACGGGATCAGAAGGTAGAACAAATTCTTTTGCCGCATTATCACCCGTATTTAGACGACCAATACTTCCTTGAGATTGTAGGGTAAACCAGAGAATGGGAACTGAAGCTAGAATTTCATAGTCTATATTGAGCGGTCGAGCATCAAATCCTTGAGCAGCCGATTCAAAGAGGTACTCACCCATAATATAGGATGATCCTGGCTTCGATAAGGATACCAAACCTAATGCAGATATACATAAGATGGAAAGAACCATTACTGCTTTCATTTTTGAACTTTTTGTCTTCATATAATTCACCTCTTCATCTCCTTCCTTCTTAGAAGCGAGAGTTTTTCAACTCCTCTTCTAAGTGGGTTAAGTAAGATAAAACTGAAGAATGCTACTAAGAGCCCCAGTGAACTAATACCAGCAGCCAGTGTCACAAATATAGTGATGGTCGTAGTTAAGGTGACTAATGTTGTACTGGTTATAGTTGAAAAGACTGTTGAAAATGCGGTAG
Organism: uncultured Candidatus Bathyarchaeia archaeon; assembly: GCA_964489085.1. Taxonomy (GTDB): domain Archaea; phylum Thermoproteota; class Bathyarchaeia; order 40CM-2-53-6; family DTGE01; genus CAZAXO01. The sequence goes on along the minus strand of CAZAXO010000109.1, from coordinate 6,523 downwards.
AAACTTGAGCGGTAGTTGTTCTGAAGCGAAAATCGGTCACGGCGTATTCGAGTACTGTCGTAGTTGAAACATAATCAGTAAAGATAGCGCTTTTAGTCGTCGTTGTCGCCGATGTCTCGATTGGCGTGGATAAGATAAATGATTCCGTTGTAGTAGTCGTGGTTGTTGTTGTGCTCAGAAAACTGGTTGAAGTATCAGTTGTGGTAGTCTCTGTGGTTGAAGTAGACGCTTCGATGGAAGTAGATGTTACTGTTGTTGACGTAGGCATAACGAAAACCGTTTCGGTTGCAGTAGTACCTGAAATACCTGCAATAAAATCGGTTGACGAGGCAGTCCCAGTAGCAGTATACTGAGCTGTTGTCGATAATGTGCTGCTGGAAACTGTTTTAGTGGCGGGGTTCGTTGTCGTAGTAGTACTGCTTTCAATCGTAGTAGTTGCAGATGTGATTGTCGTCACTGTCAAATAGGAAATTCCTGTATCGGGATTCAGAGTACCTATACGATTTGAAAACCATTCAGTAAAGTATACAGTAAGAGGGCTATTCGATTCTACAGCAACCTCTACTGGTCTACTCCATGACTCAGGAAGTGGATATTCAGTTATATACTCAGTTACAGGATTAAGTCTCCCTATCTTTCCTCGATCTCTCTCAGTAAACCAAATATTCTTATCACTATCCACGGTAAGTCCTCGTGGATTTGCGTTGAGAGAAGAGATATCATAAAAGATCATTTCAGTCGTCCATGGATTTAGACGTGCAATTTTATCATACTGATTAGGATCATCTATATCAAGACTAAACCAAATATACCCATATTCATCGATTGCAATATTATATGGTTGATACCCACTTAAAGCTGGTGGAAAGGGATATTCCTTAAAGATGAGAGTATAGGGGTTGAAACATCCGATTTGTCCAACGAAATTCTCAGTAAACCATACATGCTGGTTTACAGGGCTGACCGCAAGATCAAGTGGGCCACTATTGGCTGTCGGTATCGCATATTCAACCATAATCCATTTTTCAGCATCACTATCATAGTAAATTTTGCCGATTCCATTCCCTGTATATTCGGTGAACCATACGTTTCGTGTAGCATTCTGATCGATGGCAATACCAGTTGGATTACCACCATTTATCGCACCCGTTTCAAGAGTTAAATCAAATTCATAGAAGAGAGGTTTCTTGAATAATCCTATTTTCCCTGCGTGCGATTCAGTAAACCATACGTCACCATCGGGATCAATGAGAAGATCCCACGGTTCACTTCCTCCTGTGGAAATCTTATACTCTTGAATCGTACTTCCTGAAAGTCGCCCCAGCTTATTATTAAACTGCTCAGTAAACCAAATAACATTAGAGTCAACTGCTATCCCACGAGGACGATAATCACCTGGAAGCTGATATTCAGTTATAGCTGCTCCTAAAACAGGATAAGAAAGAAAAGTAATAAGGAGGATAACTAAACCAATGAAAGCAGCAACAGCTTTAACATGCATTCTACTATATTGAACAGTAGTAGATTTGAATCTGCTTATAGGTAATATATTTAAAAATCGTGTTGCTACACCTAATTTAATCAACTTTAATCTAGTCTCCAGTAATCCTATCTTATTATAAATGTAATTCTCTTTACGAAAGTTAGGTAGGAATATTCCACTATAAGAACTTTCAGGTGATCTAATTATAATGATTTTAATGGGAATATAGCAAATAAGTTCATTGTAAACTTCATTTTTCTCAGAATTATTACAATTCACCACTATATTATCCTAAATTACGTAAAATCTTTAATTGGACGTGAAAAAGTTATATGGGCATATAGGAGATTATTAAATGCTATTTATTTAACAGCATAATTATTAGACAAACAATTACTGAATAAGGATGAGAAGAGAAACTATGAAATTAACTAATGAATCAAAGGAACTACGTTATATTCTCGCTGCAGCTACTATGATCTTCCTATTCAGTGCCTGGGAACATTTCCCAGGAATTAACCCTACTCATTACACTGATATCGTAAGCATCTTCCATAGAGAGGGAATAGGCCGCGGCGTACATGGTATCCCCTATTATGACTTTATGTTTGAGTATCCTGTCTTGGTTAGTGTTCTCGTATACCTTTTTTCTTCTGTTCGATCACTTGTCCCCGATTTTTCCTCTGCACTAGCATATTATACCTTAGCTATGGATGTGACACTCTACATATTCACTATGGTAATGTTACTGTATCTGTATCGTCTTGTAAAGTTAGTAAAGGGAGATGTATCTCGAATCTGGAAATGTGTCCTTGTTGTTCCTTCTTTCATTATGTTTATCTGCTATAATTGGGATATCATGGCAATTACATTCACTGTCATGTCTCTTTACTACTTCATGAAAGATGAAAAGGTAAAAGCAGATATTACGCTTGGTTTAGGCATAGCATCAAAACTCTTTCCAATACTTTTGATACTAGTATATATTCTAGAAGAGAAAGAGTGGACTCACCGTCTAAGGAGACTAGCCACACCACTTCTCGTCTTTGGAGTATTAAATCTTCCCTTTATACTGGCGAATTTCACGACGTGGTTTGAATTATTCGTGTATCATTCCCAATGGGGTTTAGAGAATTCATGGCTTATCTTTTTCTTTGATCAGATGGATCTGAACGCTCATTACGTCGCTTTAGCCGTTGTTGTATACCTGCTTTTCAAAGGGTTATTTGATTCAACTAAACGAAGTTACCCTGATCAAGTAAGTCGTTTACTTCATAGATCGTTTTTAGTATGGATTGCATGGCTTTTCGGGAACTACGTTGTGACTCCTCAAATGGCTTTAATGATCCTTCCCTTTGCAGTCTTAATACCGATGATACCGATTTCAATTGTTTATCTTGCTGAAATCTTAAACGCATTAATAATAGTACTTTGGTTTACACCAGCATTAAATCTGGGTAATCCACTTATACGATCAAGTCCAGTACAATGGATATCTGCGTTACGTCAGATATTATGGTTGAGTCTTTTCGTGTATACACTTTACCCTGAGAAGTTAAGACTATGGATGCAAAAACTCTTCCAACGAGTAGGTGAATAAATAATCTCGCTAACCAACACAGGTTTGATAGTTCATATAATAAGATGATACCTCTTAAAGTAAGTGAAGCTTTTTAGAGCTATGCACCTTTATGATTAGTTAAAGTCTGTCAAGAGGAGTGGTGTAACAAATTTGATCATTTATCTTAAGAATAGATTATTCAGGAAAAGAATGTGCTGTTTCATTAGACCTCACAGAATGCAGCAGATCCTATTTACTAGTATACTATTATCGGTATTAATCTTTGGTGCAATCGCTAGTACTCATGCTAACATTAATAATCTTGAACTAGACTTGAGGTGGAAGGATGGTAATGCTCTTCCTCCCGATTCTACCTCAGTTCTTGATATTACTGTCACCAATCTTTTTGAATCATCATTTAATCTTGTTTTCGTTGGAGTTAGGTTTGATTGGATGCAGGAAGGAATTTATGTTTATGGTGATGGAAGTGAAAAATCGCATGAACTTACTTCAAAAAAATCTCATACATTCAGCATTATCTTTAATATTCCACAGAATGTAGAATCGGGTACTCATAATGTGTTTATAGCTGTTGTTTATCAAATTAGTGGGGAGGAAGTTCGTGAAGTTATCCAAGTTGATCCTCCCATTAATGTTATTGAAGTTGTCACGGTGACTTTCACTGAAACAATATTAACTACAGAATTTGTGAGCCCTCAAGAAGGGAACACCTATGTGTCTAGGCCTTCATGGTTGTTACCGAGTATTATTATTGGCGGAAGCTTAATAGCTCTTTTACTATTTATCCACAGAAGGATGAGAACAAAAGAAAAATTGGTAAATATTGAAAGAAGAGGCTTAAAGGAAAGTCGCTGATAGAGAGATCGTGAAAAGTGAGGAGACAAAATATGGTTGATGTTAAAAATCGCTTTTCTTTCTTTAATTTTAGGTTTGATACGTTTGACCGTTGGTTTTTACTATTATTTGGGATTGGATTAATGCTTCGCATTTTATGGTTAGATAAACCTGAGGGTTCGCTGATTTTTGATGAAAAATATTATGTGAATGTAGCCCGAATCATCATAGGTTTACCTCATGAATCAGATGTATATCCTGATGCTCCTTTAGGACTTGATCCGAATCATGAGCATCCATTTTTAGCTAAAGGATTACTTGCTCTCTCCATGAAAATCTTGGGGGATAATGCGTGGGGATGGAGAATTCCCAGTGTTATATTTGGTATGGTAAGTTTATTACTCTTTTATTTATTTGTTAAGAAGATTACTGGAAGATCTGATTTCGCGTTTTTATCTGCTTTCATCTTAAACTTTGATAATCTCTTTTTTATGCATAGTAGAATTGCTACCTTGGATATATTTATGTTAGGATTCATGCTGTTAGGTTTCTATTTGTATGTAGAAGGCAAATTCATCCTGTCTGCTTTCTCTCTGGCTCTCAGTACGTTGTGTAAGATAGGGGGATTATACGGATTTATTGTTATAGTTGCATATCATTTTCTACATCATATTTGGCGATGTAAAGAAGACTACCAAGAAAAAGTAAACTGGAAAGATTTGCTTGGATGGTTTGAGAAGTTTACAGTAGTATATATTGTGACGGGAGTTGCGCTTCTCGCAGTTATGGATAGGATATGGGTGGGATATTCAAACCCATTTGATCATATGGCATTTATTTACCAGTATACGTCATCCTTAACGAGAATTGTTCCTGAGGGAATTGAGAGTTATCCGTGGCAGTGGCTCCTCAATGAAGTGGAGATTCCATATTTAACAGTTAATGTGAATATTTATCAGGACAGTCAGATTGTAAATACTTATCCATCTATAGCGGTTAAGGGAGCAATGACTCCCGCAATAATATTTTTAGCTATACCGGCTATAATCTATTCAGCCTATTCATTTTATGAAGACCGCATACCCTATACTTTGTTCACTGTACTCTGGTTTGCTTTCACTTATCTACCTTTTTATCCGATGTCTTTTATCGGTCATCGAATCATGTATCTCTTCTATTTTCTCAATACAGTTCCAGCGGTAAGTTTAGGGATAAGTCATCTGCTTCTTGATCAGAGACCACCTCGAATAATAATACTTATCTACTGTATAGCAGTAGTAGTAGCTTTCTATCTCTTATTCCCATTCAAGCAGATACCATAATAAAAGTATCAAATAGAATTATGAAATAACGTGTATGTTCATGAATAAATTAAAAGCTTCAGTCATTGGAAGTCTACCTCGTCTTGCAGATAATCTAACCAGCTCAATATCATATGCTGTTGATCTACAACTAAAACATGATATTGAAGTAATATCCGATGGTGAGCAACGATCAGATATGATTGGCTACTTCACTGATCTTCCTGGATTAGCATCTCATAATGGTAGAGCCTATATACGCGATAAAATTACAGCTCCCCAAAATCCAGAAAAAACATTTAAAATAAGAGATTTAAGGATTGCACAAAATTATCTTAAAAAAATTGGACGGGGAGAAACTCCTATTAAATTGAGCCTTACTGGACCTGTAACCCTAGGATTCACATGCGCCTCATCCGGATTAAAAAAAACTCTTTACAAGAATATAGCCGCGAAGCAATTATATGGTGATGTAGCAAACGCTTTAAATCCAATAATACAGGAAGGTCTTCAAAGAGGAGCATACCTTCAGATTGATGAACCTGCTTTATCAGCGGGTTATCTATCACCCACTACAGCCATTGAAATGATTAATTTAGCATTAGAAGGTGTAGTTGACACTTATCAAACCCAGAAGAAGATGAGCTTACATATATGTGGTAATTTAACAAAGGTACCAACATTAGTAAATCAGTTAACAAAGGTGAATGTAGGAATTTTAAGTATTGCATTTGCTGGCAAGAACGAGAGAAAGAATCAGGAATTACCACTTGACAATATTGTTGATGTAAGAAAATTTTTAGGGGTAGGATGTATTTCAGTTGTAGTAAAGGATCAAAATCAAGTGGGAACAGTAGATGAGACTATTTCAATAGTACAAACAGTAGTACAAAAAATAGGATTACAAAATATCTTTTATCTCCATCCAGACTGTGGTCTCCGATCAACTCCTCTACCAATTGCAGAAAAAATTTTAGATGTAACCTCAAAAACAGTTAAAAAAATTAGTGAAGCAAGCTAGCTAATAAATATAAAATTCGTGTTATATCTACTTAATGAAAAGAGTTATTTAGAGACAATAGTTGTTTTATCTGTCTAGGTTCCTTCTTCCCAGCTCGTAAGATATTTTTTCTGTTCTAATGTTAGAGTATCAATTGTTATTCCCATTGAACGTAGTTTGAGAAAAGCCACTTGATTATCAATATCTTCTGGTACAGTATACACGCGAGGTTCTAGTTTCCCTTTATTAGCTATCAAGTACTCTAAGCAGAGTGCTTGGTTTGCAAAACTCATATCCATAACACTTGCAGGATGTCCTTCAGC
>CAZAXO010000108.1:0-7681 GCA_964489085.1 uncultured Candidatus Bathyarchaeia archaeon | reverse complement strand
AATATATTTGGGGGGTATCCCGGCGGCGGCATTACCCTCAAACATCGACGTTTTCGTTTATTTTTTCTTCTTGGTTGTTGACGGCGGAACTTCTGCAGATCTTACTCTTCGAGTAAGTAAAGCAACGAGTAAAGTTGTAATTGCGAAGATTATGGTAGTTGCAATAAATAGATACATGAGAGTTTTCGTTTCAGCAAGTTGTGCTTTTGTTGTAATAAGCTCAGCATTGAGATTATCTCGCTCCGCGAGAACAGTTTGATGTGACGCTTCTAATGTTTCCTGTTCATTTTTAAGATCTTCATTCTTCACCTGTAAATCATCGTATTGTTTAGATAAGGCATCATAATCTAGTTGTAAAGCCTCGTATTCTGGTGTTAGTGCCTTAACGTACGTTAGTGGAATAGACACACATGCTACCTGTTCTCTACTTGAACTATAACTATAGGGAACCGCATAATATGACCCCCAAGACCAACTATAAGGTGAGTTTGCAGGTGTCCAATAGTACGAGTACGGCCAGTAACCATACCTTGTATAAGAGTAACTAGAACTACTTGTTACTTCGAAGATTACGGTCTGTAAAGGGCTACGTGGTATATCGGATGGTAACATGATGGTGTAACTTTTTTGGAAAGCATCGTCCTTTTTAACTCGTAGATCTTTTACGATTACATCTTCTACTATCGTACGTTGTTCTCCGCTTCCGGTGTAGGCGTAAATAAACATCGTTAATTCTTTAACTCGAGCAGAGTCGGTAGTTACTGCTGTCATAGAAACTATGATAGATTCTCCTGGATCACCTTCAAGAGGGAAAGTCATCGCTATATCAAAATGGGGAAGTACTACACTTTTAGTCGTTTCCTGAGGTACTATTGGTGGTATAATCACCATTCCAATTATCGCAAGTATACTGAATACTTTTAAGAGATACAATTTCGATCCAATATTTACTGTTACACGCATTCTTATAACTCCTATTATAACTATGTTATATCCTAAATAAATGATTTGTGGTAATCTCCTTACCACGACTTATGAAAACCATATATTTTTAAGCTTCAAAGAAGGTAAAATAGAGATTATCGTTATCCTCGCTTGCTATCTAATGAGATAGATATTATTAAACGGCAACCTTTTAAACATCTTAGATGAAGGGATTACTTCATCTGATGGGAGGCCAGTTTGATATGACAGTGAAAATAGGAATAAATGGTTTCGGTCGTATTGGAAGATTATTCTACAGAGCTTCATTAATGGATAAAGAATTTAATGAGATGTTTGATGTAGTTGCTGTAAATGATCTCACAGATTCGAGAACCCTAGGTCACCTCCTAAAATATGATTCCGTTCATGGAATATTACCACAAGAGATTGGGTGGACTGAAGCTTCGATACAAGTTGATGATCAGGAAATTCAAGTATTATCAGAGACTAACCCCTCACAGTTACCTTGGAAAGATTTAGGAGTTGAATTGGTACTAGAATCTACAGGAAGGTTTACTAGCCGAGATGATTCTTCAAAACATTTAACCGCAGGAGCTAATAAAGTTGTGATTTCAGCACCTGCTAAGAATCCTGATATCACGATAGTACTTGGTGTAAATCAGGATATATATGATAGTGACAAGCATAATCTCCTTTCTATGGCATCATGCACTACTAATTCTTTAGCTCCAATGGTGAAGATTCTTCATGAAAACTTTACCGTTAAAAATGGATTTATGACTACCATTCACGCTTATACAAATGATCAGAGAATTCTCGATTTCCCTCATAAAGACTTGAGAAGAGCTCGATCTGCTGCTGTCTCGATGATTCCTACGACAACTGGGGCAGCTAGGGCAATAGGACTAGTGATGCCTGAGCTTTCAGGAAAGTTAAATGGAGTGGCTATTCGAGTACCGGTACCTGATGGTTCCATTACTGACTTCGTAGCTGAAGTATCTAAAGGAACATCCGTTGAAGAGATTAATGCTGTATTTAAAACAGCAAGTGAAGATGAGCTTAAAGGCATACTTCAATATTCAGATGAGCCCCTTGTTTCCGCGGATATTATTGGTAATCCACACTCCTGTATCTTTGATGCTCCCAGTACTTTGGTAATTGGAGAAACAGGAACTCTCGTCAAAGTTTTCGGCTGGTATGATAATGAGTGGGGATTCTCTAACAGGCTTGTAGACTTGTTTAAACTCCTAACGATACATTAGATGAGGCGCCTACCTTATCATGCCCCATTTTCTAACGATTGAAGATCTAGACATCTCTAGCAAGGTCATTCTTCTTAGAGTCGATGTAAATGTGCCCTATGACTCCACGACCGGTAAGATATCTGATTCCGAGAGATTAAGAGCTCACGCTAAAACCATAAAAGAATTAGCTGATAAAAAAGCGAAAGTCGTGATTTTAGCTCATCAAGGTCGAAGAGGAAGTTCCGACTTCATCCATTTAGATCAACATGCTAACCTCCTCTCGAAACATGTTGGGAGAACCATACAATTCGTTGATGACATAGTAGATGAGAAAGCCCACTCTGCTATAACACATCTTAGGGATGGAGAACTACTTCTACTTGATAACGTCAGATTTTTAGAAGATGAAACCGTCGAGAAGACAGCGTTAAATCATGCTCAGAGTAAACTCGTTAAGACTCTAGGACCATTAGGTGATCTATTCGTGAATGACGCCTTCTCAGTTGCTCACAGATCTCATGCTTCAATAGTAGGCTTTACACTCGTCATGCCATCATTAGCAGGTCGTGTGATGGAAAGAGAGCTCAAAGCGTGTGGAAAAGCACTTAATCCTAAGCGACCTAACATGTTCATACTTGGCGGAGCTAAACCTGAAGACTGCGTCAATATCATGAAACATTTACTTGATAAAAATATTGTTGATAAAGTTCTATCTTGTGGTCTCGTTGGTCAACTTGTTTTAATGTCAAGAGGCATCAACATCGGTGTAGATAACCAAGCGTTTCTTGAGAAGAAAAAATCATCTTTACTATTGCCTCAAATTGAATCGATAGATCAGAAGTATTTTGATAAAATCGAAGCGCCAATAGATGTTGCTATTAATGTTAATGGCAAACGTCGTGAGATTGCAATTAAAGATTTACCCACCTCTAATCTTATTATGGATATTGGTGTTAAAACCGTAGAGCGATACTCAACGATTCTCCAAGAGGCGCAAACTGTCGTAGTTAAAGGCCCTGCAGGTGTCTATGAAAAAACTGATTTCAATATAGGTACTCAGCGAATTCTGAAGATACTAACCAAACTCAACACTTTCACTCTCATAGGGGGCGGTGATACTTCAGTAGCAGCTGAGCATCTCGGATTTAAGAAATCTGATTTTTCCTATGTGAGCATAGCAGGAGGTGCCTTAATTACCTATTTATCAGGACAACCTATGCCTGGCGTGCAGGCGCTAGAAGATGCAGCATCCCGAATAAACTTATCAAATTACTCATAAGTCCTATTTTCATTACAATTCTAAAATTGTCATTCTCCTATACATAGAGATGTAGGAGACCCCCCAGAATATTCAATGTCAGCACTAACATATTCATCGTTCTCTCCTGCTTTCTCAATAGATACTGAACCTATATTAAGGAGATCTTCACGCTTGCTACCATATCTATAGACGGTTATAACTTTACATCCTAACCTATATGCGAGAAGAAACATATTTCTCACATCATCTACAGTTGCATCGTATGGTAAGAGTACACTTTTTGAAGTAGCATTATCTATGTATTTTTGAAATGCAGCTTGTATTCTTATGTGCCATTCCGGTTTTATATCAAATGACGTAACGAACAATCGTTTAATATTAGCTGTAATTTCTTTGAAATCTTTTATCGAACCAGTATGCGCAATCTTCGTTATAAGTTCATCATTATAGAATCCTTTTCTCCTAGCCACTTCCTCAAAAAGTGTATTAACCTCTAATAGTTTAGTCTCCTCCATAAATTTTCTAATGTAAGCTACAGCGAATAATGGTTCGATACTATTTGAGCAGCCTGCAATTACACTAAGAGTTCCTGTGGGAGCTATAGTTGTTGTCGTTGCATTTCTCATAGCATTATATCCTTTTTGTTCCCATAGGCTACCTTTAAAATTGGGAAACGAGCCTCTTTTCTCACCTAATTTTAAAGATATTTTTCTTGCTTCTCTAGAAATATACCTCATAAGTCTTTCAGCAGTTTGTACAGCCTCTTTTGAGTTATACGGTATACTTAACTTTATTAGAAATTCCGCGAATCCCATTACTCCTAGACCAATCTTACGATTTCGTTTAGTTATCTCTTCTATTTTTGGTAAAGGATATTTACTTGCATCTATTGCATTATCCAGGAAATGTACTGCTGTATGCACGGCTGTCTTTAGTTTATCAAAATCTATCTTACTATCAATTACCATATTTGAAATATTTATCGAACCTAACATACATGTCTCATAAGCTAAAAGTGGTTGTTCTCTACATGGACCAGTACCCTCAAATTCTCCTATATGCGGTGTTGTATTTGATGCATTCATTCTATCAATAAATAAGAGACCTGGATCCCCAGTTCTCCATGCCATTGTTACAATTAAATCGAAAAGATCTGCTGCTCTTAACTTTTGAGTAGGATTATTAGTTCGTGGATTTTTAGTCTCATATTCTCCATCTTTTTGTACGGCCTTCATAAAATCATTTGTAATAGCAACAGAAAGATCGAAATTCCTAAGAAATCCTTTCTTTGTCTTCGCAGTAACAAATTCAATTATATCGGGGTGATCAATTCCTAGTATACACATATTACTTCTCCTATTTCTATCTCGTTGTTTTACGACTTCTGTCGACATATCGAAGACGCTTAGAAATGAAACAGGGCCAGACGCAACTCCTTTTGTAGATTTTACTATATCTCCCTTCGGTCTCAAGTTTGAAATCGATAATCCAGTACCACCCCCTGATCCAAGAATTAAAGACATATCTCTCAGCGCATCAAATATGCTTTCCATAGAATCTTGAATAGGTATAGCAAAGCATGATGATAGCTGACCAGTTTGAGTTCCTGCATTCATAAGTATACACGAATGAGGTAAGAAATCTAGATTTATCATAGAACTATAAAATCTCTCAATAATTTTGTTAACATCGGTTTGATCATCATAGAATCTATCAATACTAGCAATATGTTCAGCTACTCTCCTGAACATTTGAGAGGGTGATTCTAAACCGCCATCCTTATTTTTTTGAAGATATCGTCGTTTTAATATATTAGCTGCGTTAACCGAGAGTTTTAATTCATCTCGAACTCCCATTAAATCTTTAACTCTTCTTATCTCAGCTCTCTTTTGTCGGTAAAGGATGTATGCTCGCGCTACATCTGAGTAACCATTTTTCATTAATACTTCTTCTACTATATCTTGGATATCTTCAACACCAGGTATCTGTTTAGGAAACCTTTTCTCTAAAATTTTCATGACTTCTAATGAGAGACTTTCAGCTCCGTCTACTTTAGCATCTCTAACTGCAATAATCGATTTTCTTATTGCCTCAGAGATCTTATTATCTTCAAAATCGACGACTTTTCCGTCTCTCTTCATAACTTTTTTTATCTTTACTTTACTCAAAGAAATCTCACTCAACTTTTTTGAAACATAGATTACTACAGGAAATCGTTAATATAGATATCATTTACATTAGCTAAATCAACAGATAAAATTTTTTCTCGTTAATTGACTTTTCCGCTTGTTAAGTAGTGATATGAAAATTTAACGCGCCAAAGCTTTGCTGTAATTGACTTGTATTATTTATCAACATATTGTATACATATTTGACGACGAAAAATCTATTAAAAAATCTATTACCTATTATGCTATTAGTAAAAGAGGGCCACTGAAAGTAAGATTTACTTTTTAAATTTTCAATGTGTAACTTAAATTAGAGAAAGTAAAATAATAACTAGCTAGCTTTAAAATCGTTTATAAGTGAGTGACAATTTTGGGTGTTGATTTACGCTCATTAGTTCCAAAACGTAAGATATCTTTAAATGATTTATCAGGAAAATCTGTCGCCGTAGATGCTTATAATACAATTTACCAGTTTCTATCTATCATCAGAGGATATACAGGAGAACCTTTAATGGATCGTCGTGGACGAGTTACTAGTCATCTTAGTGGTTTATTCTATCGAAGTATCAATATGATTGAGAGGGGATTAAAACTCGTTTACGTTTTTGACGGTAAACCCCCAGCATTAAAAGAAGTTGAGATAAAAATGAGAAAGCAGGTCAAAGATGAAGCCTCATTAAAATATCAGGAAGCCATAAAGAAAGGAGATATTGAGGCTGCACGTAGATATGCTCAGATGACCGCTCGGATTAAAGATGAGATGGTTGAGGACGCTAAGAAACTTTTAGATCTCTTGGGGATACCTTGGGTACAAGCTCCATCAGAAGGTGAAGCGCAAGCCGCTTCTATGGCAGCTAAAGGAGATGTACAAGCAGCAGCCAGTCAAGATTATGATTCATTATTATTTGGGGCTCCACGATTAGCGAGGAATTTAGCTGTTACTGGTCGAAGAAAACTCCCTCGAAGAACAACCTTCATAGAGATTGAACCGGAATACATCGAATTAAGGAACACATTAACTTCTTTAGAAATCACAAGGGAACAGTTAATAGATCTTGGAATACTAGTAGGAACAGATTATAATCCCGGAGGAATTAAAGGAATAGGCCCCAAAACAGCGTTAAAACTGATAATCCGACACACTGATTTAGAACATATTATTCGAGTTCAACCAAAGATTAGGATTCCAGAAAACTATGAAGAAATACGAAGCATCTTTCGTAAACCTGCAATATCCAACAATTATTCTATAGAATGGAAAAAAATTGATGTGGAAGGAGTTAAAGCTTTCTTATGTCAAGAAAGAGATTTCTCAGAAACTAGAGTAACAAACGCTCTTGAAAAAAGTTTAAGTAAATTTGAATCCCTTCAGAGTAGAAGAACTTTAGAATCATTCTTCAAGTAAAAAAAATTCTTAAGTTAAAAAAAGATTAGCTTGTATAGTATTGGGTGAAGTTTACTATCATTAACCTTTAGAATTCAAAAGACATAACTTACTTAACGGAACATTAACAAATATTTACTAAGGTTATGATTTTTGGAGATTCAAGAAATTTTCATAGTAAAAGGTCATAGAAAAATTAAAGCAACCCATTTAACAACACTCGAATTCACAAGAGACCCCCATTTAACCTGGCGCGGGGATTGTATAATAGGTGTTAAAGCTTCTAAAGGTTTAATACAACTATCTGACGAGTTTAAATTTATAGCGAAAAATCCTCGTACACATATCTTGGTTCAGATAGAGGTAGAAGGCATCATAGAAGAAATCGAAGGTAAAGGCCACTCATCGTTAATCCTCACTGATCATAACGACATGGTAGTTCGAAAAAGCTCATTCGTCTGTAATAGAACCTTAATGATACTCTCTAATAAGGCAGCAATCGATTTATCTAGAGATATAATAAAGCTTATGAAGAACCCTCAATCTAAGATGGATGTACTTTTAAAGGCTAAACTTTAGTAGTCTTATAATGGTTATATGCAGAAAAGCTTTATATCTTTGAAGTGAGTCGATAACCGGAGGAGGAAATTAAATGGCTTTTATTGGTCCATGGGAGATC
>CAZAXO010000107.1:0-7800 GCA_964489085.1 uncultured Candidatus Bathyarchaeia archaeon | reverse complement strand
CCTCTAAGGACTCTGCTAAATCTTCCAAGTCTACGTTAAATTCGAGATTTGATGTTGCAACAATATTTTGAATAGCGATTTCTGGTTTATTCGTTATCACTATTCCCCTGCTTTTAAGTTCATTTAAAACTTTATTTATTGCATTTTTAGCTTTCCTTTCAGAATTAGCGCCAGCACAAACCATTTTACCACTTGAAAAGATTAGAAGAGTTGCTCGTGGTCTTCTCATTCGATATATTAAACCGGGGAAACGCTCAGGACTATATTCGACACTTGGTACAACTCTATGAATTGATTCTAAATCGAGAGGCTGATTAAGGTATGCTAGTGCCACTACATTTTCAATATTTATGGATGGGGGGGATTGATCCATTTAAGGAACACCTACAATTAATACCATGGGATGTATTAGATATTACTTTTGTAACATCCTAGTATAAAATTATTTGCTTTTTGCAGGCATTTATAAACGAACAAGTTTTTGAACAACCATAAAATAGACTATTTAATTAAAAAAATGGGATGTAAATTAACATTTCGAGGCATATTTATTTATAAAACCGTATCAAAAAGACTGCTTCGTAATCAGATAGCATAGTAATGTTCAAAGATGAACAATTTTCTTAAATTTCAATTCTAGCTAGCTATTGTTTTTCATAGAGTATTGCTATCTCCTATAATAGGGCATAGGACGAGGAAATGCAAGATAGTATGGAGTAGGCGGCTTTATAGATGCGAAACACAGAGGACATAGATTTAAACCACTATAACGTTGATTGCAATAGGAGCAAATACTTCTTCCACATCTATTACAAATAAAAGTTGCTCTGAAGAATGGGTGATAAAAACATACACTAGATGTTTGTGCAATTGGGATAGGTATAATTGGATATTGAACTGGTGATTTACATAAATTGCAAAATATTTCGTTAGGAGCAACTAAACTTCCACAAGAGTGGCAACTAAACAATGTAATCATCTAATATTATTATCGATATAGAGTAATTATTAAAAAATGTAGATTAGTAAAGCAATATCAATAAGCTGATCAATACTTTTATACATTAATAATCTTAAGCTTAAACTAAGATCGTAAGTTATACAACTGTTCAAAATAAAACAGAAGATCTGCTTAAATGAAAATCGGGCCGGTAGTTCAGCGGTACGAACCAGATATCTCATTGATATAAACGCTCGGTTCGCATCCGAGAGGTCGCGGGGTCAAATCCCGCCCGGGCCACCAATCTTTAGGTTTGAAACTATTAGCTAGCTACCACTCTGTATAGAGAGGGGTGTTTTATACATGTGCTCTTTTAATTACCTCGTCTTAGGTACCAGAGTGAACTGGTTACAGAAAAGAGATATTGAAATAGTTGATACTGTATAGATTCTAAGAAGAATGATTCCAATAAAAAAACAGTCTAAAACTATTATACTTGTACCTTGTCCTCTCTGTCATGAGAAGATACGGGGAGCGCCAAAGACCTACTGGAGACTCAATTTAATTACTCATCTTATTGAATCTGCATAACATAAATTACCTCTAATGGAAGCGGAGGAGATCGCAACGTGTATCTTCATCAAGTAACTAGTTAATTGACATATACTCACACTATCATACTAGTTTACTTCAAATTCCATTTTTTATGTTTATAAGAAGACTTTTAAAATAAAACTAATTATTATTAACTTTGGGAAGTCTCCTCACCATTTCTCATTTAGACATTTCCTTTCACCGAAATTTCAGATTTCTTACGATAAGAGAGAACTTCCCTCGTATCTAGTAGGATAAATGTAAATTTAGCTCACTATCGATACAGTAAAGAAATCAGCATCAAATCATTATAATGATCCTATCAAGTGTGAGAAATGTGGTGAAGAGCTTACGTATCTCGCTGAAATAGGTAAGATGTACTGCCTTAAATGCGGCGATTATTATGAGTCGGGTAGAGTTAGTTTCGTTCCGAGAGATTACTCCGTTAAGTTATCTCTGAGAGGTTCATGATACGATTTTAGTATGGTTGTTTCTCTTTCTATGAGGCTTGCTTCAGTC
This sequence comes from uncultured Candidatus Bathyarchaeia archaeon, assembly GCA_964489085.1. Classification (GTDB taxonomy): domain Archaea; phylum Thermoproteota; class Bathyarchaeia; order 40CM-2-53-6; family DTGE01; genus CAZAXO01. The sequence goes on along the minus strand of CAZAXO010000107.1, from coordinate 5,747 downwards.
ACCTTTACAGCTTCTTTGACCAGAGAGGTTACGAGAATGGAGTTACACCGTTCGATGCGGTTTTGCGTGATTTGGAGGAAGTGAATGAACGAGTCGAAGCCGTGATTCGTTATCAAGTATTCGATACCATCAAGTAATACGATTCTGTTTTCAGCTCCTTCCAAGAAGTTGTTGATCATGATGGAGAGATCTTGAAGCGAGTAGATGGTATTCTCATCCTCAACCTTCTCCTCTGTAAGCCAGATGATAGGGGTCTTCTGTAAACCATACTTTCTCCTAATTTTTGGTGGATATATTCGGGAGATACAGAGACCTTCTACTCCGCTTAAAACATTATCAGTAAATATAGTAAATGACTTCTCTACATCCTCTCTAACTAGATAGGTCTCACCGAAATCTAATTCACAGGCTCTCTCCCTGATCTTAAAAGCTTCTTTAATGGGCTGTACTACGAGACTCCGTGTCTCAAAGAGAGTTGAGGCGAGATAGGCATACATATTCAGAAAGTTCAATTCCACCTTATCGAGTACTTCTTTTTTCTGGCTACCCAAACAGAGGAGGCCATACACTTCCATCCCTACGGAGATAGGAACGGAGTGAATACATGATGTACCTAAAATACTTACTTCACTCTCTTCAACAGTTATTGAGATGCTCTTATTTTGTTTCAGCGATTCTAACTCAGCAAAAGCTCCATCAAGCGCATACTCTTCTTGTAAAGACCTATCTTTAATCTTATTCTTACACACTCGTTGAGTAAGTACCTTATTCTTCTTATCAATAATGAGGATTGACCCGATATCCATGTTGAATGAGGTTAATGCTGAATCCAGGATTCTCTCTAAACCAGTAGTTGGATCAGGTGATCGCTTCAGCTGCTCACGTACCCTAGCTATCTCTCCCAAGTGTTTACGCTCAGAGATATCTCTACCATACACGTTAACATAACCAGAAACAGTCATTGGACGAAGATAGAAAAGAAATATTTGTCTACCATATGCAACTTCAAGAGTTTTACACAGTTGACTCTCTAATACATCAGCTACATTTTTCCGCCAGAATTGCGGAACTTCTTCACCAACTTTACAGTTCCACTCTTTCAGTAACCGACCACATGATTTATTCGCGGCAATAAGAGTACCTTTCATGTCTATTCGGAAAACAGGGTTCGGATTCTCATCTGGAAACTTCGCGAGATTCCTCATCTCCTTCTCTACTTTTTTACGTGCTGTTATGTCGGTGAGAGTACCCATAAAACCAATAGTTTGATTTAAATCATTTTTCAGAGGAGACGCAGCACTGGTAACCCACGTTATTTCTTTACGTTTGTCTTGAGAAATAAATCTGAATTCAGCTTCAAATTCGTGTTTACCTCGTATTGACTGATCCCATGCCTCAAAAACACGTTGACGATCATCTGGATGTATCGCTTTTACCCATCCCTCACCATAGTGCTCCTCTGGTTTAAGCCCAGTAAACTTACATACCGCTTCATTTACATAAGTACATCCACCGTTCATATCCGCCTGGTATATACCGACTGGACTACAGGTTGCCAGTGACCGAAATTTTTCTTCACTTGCTTTAAGTGATTCTTCCATCTGTTTATGCTCGAATGTACGTGCGAAAAATTCTCCAACAATCTTCAATAAGACAATTGTATTTTGTGACCACCTCTTTTCTTTTTTTACCGAATCAAAACCGATAAAACCCATTATAAATTGTCCATATTTTATGGGTACCAAAAGAACTGATTGAACATCCTGTTCTTGACAGAGTATCTTATCTTCTTGAGCTTCATCTGGAAGATTTTCAATGGAGGATACATGAACTGTTTCACCACGTAGAATTCTACTCACCATCCATGGTTGTCTCTTAATCGACATCTCTTGAAGGTTTTTAATTTGAGCTGACACCTCGTCGGCACACCACTCATGAGAACATGTCATAAAAGTTTTATCATCAGAGAATAAGAAGATGTAACTTCGATCAGCTTCAGCGAATTCTCCAATTTTTTGTAGTGCATAAGATATTTCTTTGTTTATTGTATCCGTCGTGACGTTGATGAAACGTGTTGATAACGAGGCGATTAAATTCTCGAATTCAAGTCGGTACCGTAGTTGCTTCTCCATCTGTTTGCGATCTGTAATATCTCGCTCAATCCCAACAATATATTGAATCTCCCCATTCTCATCTGTAAGAGGAGCCATCCGACAGTGCATAATATGCTGAACCCCTCGAGAATCAGTTTCTTTTTGTTCAGGGATATCAACTATCTCTCCTGTCTCAAACACCTTCATATCTTGTTGCTTAAAGAGCTCCATTTCATTTTCAGGGATTCCAAGATCCTCATCATTCTTACCCAGTATTTCACATTTTGGTCGAGCTATAAAATCACTGTACGTCATATTCACTAAGACATAACGTAAGTTCTTATCTTTTATATATACTGGCTCTGGAATATGCTCAATAATCGACTCAAGGAAAATTTTCGATTGTATTAATTCATATTCTAGAGCTTTATATTTCGACAGATCGGTTATTATGCCGAGAATAGCAGTTTCTCCATTAAAACGGATCAACTTAGTGGTAAGTAATCCATCAAATTTTTTGCCCTGTTTAGTGATTAATACGTATTCATACGGTGGAAACTCTTTACTCTTCATATGAGTTTTAAAACTATGTTTCACTAATTCTCTTGATTCAGGCGCTATTAAAGTAAGATAATTGAATTCATGTGAATACAACTCTTTTCGTGTATATCCCATAATTTCTTCGCATTTCTTATTAGCATAAATTATTGAACCTTTCTGGTTGATGAAAATCATGTTTGGGGATTCTTCTGCGAGGTTACGAAATTTCTCTTCGGATTCTCTCAATTGCTCTTCAATTATCTTTCTTTCAGTAACATCAACAATTATCGTGTGAAAACCAACGAGTCGTCCATTCAGTTTATATCGTGTTGGCTTCGTCCAGATGTAACGTGTACTCCCATCTCTTCTTAGGATACGAAGCTCTAATTCTCGAGGGTGTCTCTGTAGAGGAATAATATTAAGAAACAAAGAGAAAATCTTTTTCTTATCTTGTGGATGAATAAAATCTTTGAATGAGCGACCCATTAATTCATCGATGGAATACCCGAGTAACTCTGCTGCCGCTTGATTAATATAGGTGAATTTGCCTTTCAGATCGCTGATCGCTATCGCTGTCCCGGTGTGTTCGACGAGACTGCGAAATTTCTGCTCTGCTTCAGTTAACATCGCTGTTCCTGTGTTTTAAACACATGCAATAGATTTTTTCGTATTTATTATAATCTAGTGTAACTGGTTTCTTAGGGATGCTGGTACATAGGAAACTAGCTAGTTACAAGTATGAAAACTCATAAAAAAATAGTAATGGATGAGAGCATCCTACTTTACGATTTATAGATAGGTTTGCAGTCTCCTCTCGCTTTCTTCTTGTTGGATTCTCAGTTCTTCTTCTCTTTGATGTCTCTTCTCTTCTTCTCTTTGATGTTGCTCTTCCTCTTCTCTTATTCTCTGTTCCTCATCTAATTTTCTCTGCTCATCCTCTTCATCCGGGTGATCGTCAGGAAATGTTTCTTCTGGAGGTAACTCTTCAGGTGGAGGTTCTTCAGGGAGAGGTTCTTCTCCAGGACCTTCTAACACGACTAAGTCAGCTGCTGCATGATGGACGACGCTATAGCTAGCCACCTCTTAATTCTTGCAATAAACTTGTATATTTGTGATTATACGATTTTTTTTAAAATATTAAAGATGTAAATCTTTAGACTCCTAAACGTTTACATCGCTAAAAATCTTAAAATTAATTTTTCGGTAATTTTCCGACACCTTACTAAAGATTGGTGGACCGGGAGAGGTACACCGCATTTTTGCAGCTACATTTGGGTACAAAATTATATTATTATTCACAATGAATACTAATCTTCCAGGTGAGACTAACTAACTGACTTTTATAAAGGTCATATGTTAAGTGATATTGTAATGTGTTCCTATATCTTGATGAAGATACTTGAATCTGCTCCAAGCAGGTATGATAGAGGCATCCGTAGTCTCACTTTTGAAAGGTTGGATGAAGTATATGACCGTTTAGCAGCCCACATAGTTAAGGGGCAGAGAATCATAGATCTTGGCTGTGGGACCGGTGCACTGGCTTTGAGGGCTGCCCAAAAAGGTGCGAAGGTGAAAGGTATCGATGTCAATCCTCAAATGTTAGAAATCGCGAAAAAACGAGTGAGGGAAGCAAATCTTACAGAAAATGTGAAGTTGTGTGAGATGGGGGTCGCTGAGCTTGGAAGTGAAGAGTCAGACAGCTATGATGCTGTGATGAGCGGTCTCTGCTTCTCCGAGTTAACAGAAGATGAATTAATTTATACTCTAAAAGAGGTTAAGAGAATATTGAAGCCTGGAGGTGTTCTGCTTATTGCAGATGAGGTGAGAGCGAAAAATGCTTCAAAGAGGGTACTTCAATGCCTGATAAGATTTCCCCTCATCATTATTACTTACTTTCTCATCCAGACCACTGTAAAACCTGTAGAGAAATTACCTCAGAAGATCCGAGAATCAGGGTTGGTTATAGAATCCATCAAATTAACCAAAATGGAAAGTTTTATTGAGTTGGTGGGAAAAAAGTCTGCGAGGAGTTAGATTGAGTCTGCTTAAGTTCATCGTTTTTAGTATTGTCGAAACCTTACTGAGATTTTTCCCTTTTCCCTCTAAAATAGGTTTGATTAAAATAGGGAATCCGGATAGAGATTCACCTGTTTTTCTGACTTGTAATTATCATCTGACAGTGGAAAAAGTTAAGAGAGCATTGAAGTGGATGGATGCTTACCTTCTTGTCGGCAACAGTAGAGGAATCAATGTTTGGTGCGCGTCTACAGGTGGTCACTTCACTAACCACGATGTTATCTCAATTCTGAAAACTAGCGGGATAGAAGATCTTGTGGACCACAGAAACGTGGTACTCCCTCAGCTCGCTGCAACTGGTATTGAGGCGAAAGCCGTCAAGGAAAAGACGGGATGGACAGTTATTTGGGGACCAGTTTACGCAAAAGATATTTCCGACTTTACGGAGAATAAATTCAAAAAAACCCTGGAGATGAGAGAGGTTAAGTTTCCTTTTGGTCAGCGTATTGAGATTAGTGTTGCGTGGACATTTCCAATCTCTATTCTGTTAGCGCTCATCACATTTGTTTTCTGGCGTGACGTTGTTATATCTCTTACATTAATGGTTTGGGGAATGGCTTTGTTACTCTTTGTATCTTTTCCTCTTTATAGTCGATGGTTAAGTTCTGGGGGAAAAAGGATTGGGTTTGTCTTCTTCGATTTTGGGCGAGGAGGGTTTCAACTAATCTTATGGATCGTCCTCATATTTGGTTTTGCTGTTTATAATATTTTAATTGGAGATTTCGCTTGGAGATTATTCTTTCCTTGGGGTTTTATTTTATTTATCGTTGTTCTCATCTTAAGCCTTGATTTAATGGGCAGTACCCCCATATACAAAAGTGGTTTATATGAAGATAGATTGCTACGGGTTATTCTTGATGAAAATAACTGTAGGGGTGCTGCTTTCTGTGAACAGGTTTGCCCAAGAAACTGCTATAAGATAAATAGAGATCAGCATATTACAACACTTCCTAGTGTGGATCTGTGTGTACAATGTGGTGCCTTCATCGTGAAATGTCACTTCGATGACTTATATTTTAGGAATCCGAAAGGTGAGAA
>CAZAXO010000106.1:0-7809 GCA_964489085.1 uncultured Candidatus Bathyarchaeia archaeon | reverse complement strand
CAACACAATCGATAATTGAGATACATAAAGATACTCCCATTAAGAGAGGTACATTTGTAACCCTTGGAGACATCACTTCTGAATTCTTTATTGGAGAAGTAATTGATGGGCCCTACTATGTTGGTGTTAATATTGCTATGCTTCTTTATACCGTAGAATTAACTGCTACAGTGAAAGATGAATTCCCAGAAGCAGTGTTAACTCGACCTGCTCCAGGAACACTTGTGAAGATAATGGAAGCTGAAGATATACAGAAGTTCTTAAGAATTGAAGGAAAGATTAAGCTTGGGAGATTACCAGCGCAGAAGAATGTTGAAGTCGGTATAAACCCTGCGATACTTTCTCGACATCTAGGTATATTCGGAACAACCGGTAGTGGTAAATCTAATACAATTCAAGTTGTGTTAGAGGGGGCTTCAGCTAATAAGTTTGCTGTGGTTATATTCGATGTAGAAGGTGAATATGTTTTCATGGATAAACCAACCGATCAACTTGTTCATCTCCTAAAAGACTTTAATGAAGTGCCGAAAGGCGTCACCGATTTGAAAGTCTATACTCCCGCCCCCTGCACAAGTCATCGAAACGATGCAAAGAAATTTTCAATATCATTCATCGACACTGATAAAGAGCTTTTTTCAGAAGTTGCTGGATTAACTCGAATGGAGCAACTCTATTTCCTTGATGTACTGGAGAAGGTGGAACAGATAGCACCTGCTTTTAGAAAGATTACTCTTGAAGCAGTGATGGAGAGAACAAAGATGCGGTTAGATGCACAAGCAGATAATGCAGCTATGCCCGAATTTATTGCTGAGGCTCATACCAGTCTCTATAGCAAGCTTTCATTAGTTAGAGATCTTGGATTAATAGATCTAGGTATCCCTCCTTTGAAACCAGATGAGCTTATTCAGTCAGGAACCATTTCCGTAATAGACTTTAGTGATACTAATGATTATATTCGAAATCTCGTTTTAGCAAGCCAGTTACATTCAATATTCAAGTATAAGGTTGCGAATCCAGACACAGCGAATGTCCTTATAGTCATAGAAGAAGCTCATACCTTTATCAGTAAATACAAGCAGGATAAAATGCTCGCTACTTTACTCATGCTTATCGAACTTGCCAGGAGAGGTCGAAAGCGTGGGATTTGTCTTGGCCTTGTAACACAGCAACCTGCTCATCTACCTTCTGAGGTTATTGAGCTCTGTAATACGCGGATAATCCATCGTATGAGTTCCAGTCCTAATATTCAAGCTCTGAAACAATCAACCGGTAATGTTGTTGATACCTTATGGAAATTACTTCCCTCTCTAGGGAGTGGTGAAGCCATTATTGCGTCTCCAAAATATCATAGGGCTATACCGATTAAGGTAAGACCTGTAAAATCAATGAGGGTAGCTACTGAATAAAAAATTTTTCATATTTTTTTACTACCCAATAATATTTAATTAGTTAGATAGATAATTATTAATTTTGTAATATAATACAAACCTTTTAATTAATAATAACGTTAATATTTTGTATAGTTTTGTTTATCCTAGAGTGATTGTGTTGTTAAGTTCAAGCTGAATAGGAGTCATGTACATGATGCCAACCTATCTCTATTGGGTTCTTCCTATACTAGCTACTATTCTCTTAACGATCTCATTGATATTGATCGGACGATCATCTTCGAATTCATCTTCAATTCTACAATCTAATGATATAGCAGAAAAAATTTTATCTACTATGTCAGAACTCTTATTTCTAATAAACTCTAATAGAGAAATCGTAGCTGTTAATCATGCGGCTTCCGAACTTCTCCAATACACAGAAAACGAGTTAATTGGTAATACCTTTGACCTCTTTTTAGTGGATGATGAAACTGGATCATCTATGATATTAAAAAATCCATTGCTGTTTGAACCTCTAAAAAAGGATGTGCTCTATAATTTTGATACAATCTTCAAAACAAAAAATGAAGGGCTTATTGACGTTTCTCTCTCTGGATCTATTCTGAAAGATAAAAATAATAATTCTTTTCTAATCGTAACTGGTAGAGATATTAGTGAACGTAAGCGAATAGAAAATTTAACAGATCGATTCATATCAGCTATTACTCATGAGCTTCGAACTCCTCTGGTTTCAATTAAAGGATATGTAGATTATATCTTAACAAAGAAACAAGGACCGGTACCTGAAAAAATAGAATCAAGTTTAAACATAATAAAGAGGAATAGTGATATTCTTCTAAATATCACTAATGATCTATTAGATATACAGCATATAGATTCAAGGAGACTCACATTAAATTTAGAACCACTAAATTATCGTGACATTATCAATCAATGTGTTGAAGATATTCAACCATTTATAGCACAGAAACAGCAACAATTCAATGTTGAACTTCCTATGGGAAATTTATCAGTTCATGCGGACCGAAACAGGCTTCATCAAATATTGATTAACCTATTATCCAACGCCTCTAAATTTACACCTAAGAATGGTGATTTATCTCTTGTTGTTACGGAGATGAAGGAAACAATTAACACAAAAGTTATTGATTCTGGTATCGGAATAACAAAAGAGGATATAAAAAGAATCTTTGAGCCATTCGCCTCTATTGAGAAACCAAGTTACATTAAAGGAACGGGTCTTGGACTTAGTATCGCTAAGGGTCTCTCTGAATTACATGGAGGCAAATTACTTGTTGAATCTAAAGGAGAAGGAAAGGGGACAACATTCACCCTTGTCCTGCCAAGATGGAAGTGGAAAAGCTAGCCAGCTCACTGGCTTCATTCATCGATTTTACTTTTTACTTAAACGTATACCGTTTAGCTCGTTGGTGTAAAGCTAAATATGCAACAGCTATTACTATACTCAGTATAATAATTAATACTGGTAGAATTCTTACCAAAATGGCTTGAAGTGTTGGGCGTTCTTTTACGATGAATACAACTGGCCTGCTTTTAATCTGCTGATCATTCGCATAGTTTGATCCACCAACCCAATTTGCATATACAGTCCATTCCCCTGGAGTATCCGGAATGAACTCGTTACTGAAGGTTCCATCTTCAAAAGAAGTAACAGCTTTCACAATTTTCTCTCCTCCGGGTTTAACATATTGAATTTCGATCAGTTCTCCTCCCATAGGATATTCTATCCAACCAGCGAGAGCAAGCTTATCACCAACTGTAACTGTTATTTTAGATAATTCAATATGTGTAACTGAAGGTAGCGGAATGACTTCTTTAAAAACTAAAGTAATCTCTTTATTCGTATCCATAATTAAGTGTTTAGGGGAACTTGAATGGTCCATATAAAAAGCATTTATAATAAAATTACCCATAAATGTTGTTTCAGAATCGGTTATAATCTCAGCTAAAACTGGTAGATAGGCTTTACCTAATGTATCAGCAGTAACTTCAACAATTTTAGTACTATTTATATTCAATATAACAATTTTTGCTGGGATAGTAACACCTGAAATGTCGGTTACATTAATCGTTAAATACCAGTACCTGTTTATTGTTGAGTTGGGAAACGCATTGATTTGACCTCCTGCTTCAGGAGCCGATGTTGAAGTTGTCACTACATTATATGCTTCACCTGTTCCTCCAAGAGTTAATTCTTCAAAGATAGAATTTTCCACTTTGAAAGTATTGATTGAGTGAATTTTAGCTTCTTCAACAGTAATCGATGAAACTTCAATATTATCTGACGCATATATCGTTAAGGAGTTTAAGGCAGATCCACTGATTGAAGCACTTGTACAATTGATCGTCATCTTATCTCCAGTAAATCCTTTAGCAACAAAATGTTCAGTTAAGCAATGTATTGTTCCTTCTGGATGAATAGAATCTTTTAATTCGAGTCTTGTTAAATTTCCAGATATTGCCTCTACTTGTAATCTTCCATTTATAATATTCAATAGAGTTTCTCCTCGAGATTGTATCGTTGCGAATCCTTTCAATATTGATCCATCAGTCATTGTTACATTAGCGTTATCGTGAAGAAATACATGAGAAGCTGAAGAGACACTTTTAAGTTCACTATTTTCCAAGAGAAGTTTGCCATCACCTGATATAATCACATGGTAGTCTTCTTCCCCTCTTATTGACAATTGAATAATAGAGTTTTTAAGTAATAATGTACTATTTCCACTAACTGTAATATTACCCGTCAATATTAGATTTCTTCCTTCTACTATAGTACTCTCCTCTGCCTGAACCATTATGCCATGTTCCGAGATAACTTGAGGAGTTACCCTATCTATCGAGTGACTCATAACAACACTAGCTAACAGTAAAGCAAGTATAATATGGAGCGTCGCATAGAACTTCGTATTTATCAATGTTAAACTCTCCTCAGATATTCATTTGCTATGTTATAACAGAAAATTGATTGAGTTACTCTATTCATCATTATAACCACCTACGTGAGTTCTTGAATCAAGTTAGGTAGTGAAATAGTTCTCGTTATTGTTTCGCCTTCATATACAAAGGAGATTAAGAAACCTATCAAATAATAGTCTTTTTTAGTTGATTCAACCTGCCACTCGTTACCTCCTTCAATTGTTGCTGCAAAATAGAGGTATTTTGCTTCCCCTGGATCCAATATTTGATTATTGAATGATACTAGATTATCCGGCCATGAAGTACTTTGATCAGATACAAGAAACCTTTCATTAATTGCCCCTACTGCGCCTTGGATTTGAAGCATCGTACAATTGTTTTTTAGAAATATCCTATGATTAGTAGTATTATTTAGTAATATTCGATAAAGTGTTCGATCTGTAGATCTTGGTTTAATGTAAGCCGGTTCAAATTCCGTCATTGTCCCAGCAGTATACTGAAAATTATAGTGATCAGCTACTATTACTATTGGATATCCTCCTCCACCTTCTAAATCCATTATATCTGGAATAGGTGAATATGAGGCGATATTACCTCTTTCAGTTACTATCTTCATAGCATAGATCCAACTTTCCGCAAGCTGTATACTATTTAGGAATTCCATTGAATTTCCTGGCTTTACAAGAAAATAATTGTAATTACTTTGACCGAAATTATCTTTAATTTCCTCAGAAGAAATCCATATATCAATTTTATATTGTCGTTGCCACTGAGCAGAACCACTACTATTAAAAGCTGAAAGCCATAAAGTTACCAGATGAGCTGTTACACTCCCCTCATTCTTTATTACAGCGCTTAAGGTCATATCGTCCAAGACATCAACTGACGATATTATTATTCTTTCATTAAGACGCTCCCAGTCTATTTGATGTCTTTTAGTTACAACTTGATTATAATTATCCTGAGTTACATGATAAGCATAAACCGATGTAATTGCTAAAAATAGGATTAATAGAACAAACATACCACTTATTGCTCCACTAACCCCCCGATTAGACTGAAGTAGTTTTTTAAGATTAGTTGTCATTGTAAGTGTCCTTTTCACTTCTAATGTAATTACTATCTCTATTCTCTAACATTTTACAATTTTGTTACTGTGATGTACCCTTACCCTATACAACTAGTTGCTAATCAGACTAACTTCTCATTTTCCTTACAACATAAGAGTTGGTAATTAGAAGCTAGCTATTCTGAGAAAAAAACGATATTGTTTATTTTTTATTTACTAGTAAACATCAGTATTGTACTCTCTATAAGAGTTAGGATGATGATCCTACTCATTCTAATAGAGTTTTTGATTCAAAGCTGGAAGTGAAAGATTTCTTGTTAAAGTCTCTCCTTCATATATATAGGACAGCAAAAAACCTACCAAATAATACTCTTTTTTATCTGGTTCATTTTGCCATTCATTACCTCCTTCAATCGTTGCACCAAAGTATATATATACTTCCTCACCTGGATTCATCTTTTGACTGGTGAATGAGACAAGCATATCAGGCCATGAAGTGCTTTGATTCGACACGATAAATCGTTCAGTAATACCACCGACAGCACCTTCGATTTGAATCATAGTACAGTTATTCGTTAAATGAATAGTCTGATTTGTTGTATTTTTTATTTTTATTCTATAGAGAGTTCGATCTGTTGATCTCGGTTTCACATATGCTGGTTCAAATTCCGTCATTGTCTCAGCGGTATACTGAAAATTATAATGATCAGCAACCATTATAAGCGGGTAGTCACCTCCTTCTTCTACTTCTTCTATTTCATCCTTGTCTATATCAGATATTGGATAGTATATTGCGCTGTTACCTTTTTCAGTGATAAGTTTAATAGTGTAACTCCAATTTCCTTTAACTCCTGGTAGATCAATATGATCTAGAGTTTCAGGTGAAAAACCTGGTCTTATTTTTAAGTAACTACTAATATTTTGACCAAAATTGGTTTTTATTTCTCCCGGTCTTATCCATAGATCAATGTTATACTGCGTTTGCCATTTAGTTTCTTCAATATTATTATGGGCTGTTAACCATAAAGTGACTAGATGAGCTGCTGTATCTCCAACGTTTTGTATAGTAGCATTTAATTCAGAATCCACAGTGATATTGACTGATGAAATAATTATTCTTTCATTGATTCGCTCATGATCTATTTGCTGCCGTTCGTTTACAGCTTGATTATAAGTATCTTGAGTTATATGATAGGAATAGATAGAAGTTATTGCCATAAAAAAAATTATCATAACGAACATACCGCTAATCGTACTACTTACTGCTCTTCTACTGACACCACAGCTTTTTTTTCTATTTAGGGGGAACATTCAACCCCTCCTGAAATAATTCACTTGGATCTTAATCAATTAATAAATAATTGAAACTTACTTTCCAATACTTAAAATTCATGAAACTCAATTATAAAAAACCAGTATCAGCTTCTATTTAAGAACGGTTCAAGATTATAAACTCTCTACGATATAAAGTGCAACTCTTTAAACCATCTTAACTCTCCTCTACAACATTAAAAAAAAGGATACAATTGAATTTTTAGATAGCTACTTTATTATCCTGTTACTTCCCAATCTTGGATTACTCGAGTTCCTTTATCTGTGGTGATAATTATTTCAAGCAGATCTTCCGTTTCAACGCTCGGAGTCACCTCATCAAACGAAAAAGTTAGTGATTCACCAACAACTAAATGATAATATCCGCTATGAAGACCACTACTCTTTGGTTGTACAATACCTCCAGTGCTGTTCCATGCTAGATCCACCTGCGACATAACATTTGTATTGTTCAAATAGATACTTGAGATCCATACATCACGACTACCTACATTACGAGCAGTTACATTAAATTTGTAAGTAGTCTGATTGTTAAATTGCATGTTCTCGAGTATTAGTATCTCATCCATACTTTCTTCACGATTCGTAAAAAAAATTTTATTGTTTTCAAGCCATGACCCAAATAAACCTTGAGACCATGTGTATAATAATACGCCTGCAACTACAGCTGTATTAATCATTAGGATGGTAGCGAGAACAGTGCTTACAGCCTTTTTTGCTCTTCTTTTCTTCATATAGATCAATCTTACTCACTTACGTATACTCATAAAGTTGGTGTTACTTTCATGATTATAGTAGAGACACATGCCTCAAGATAGATTTTAATTGTAGCTTGATTATCATCAGCTTTAGCTACTCTTCGAATTTTATGCTATTCTTATCTTCCGCATTCCATCTTTATTGCAGCTAACAATATTATTGAAGAGGCCTCGTAGACTTTGCACATCTTTTGATTCATGCGCTGATGGATTTAACATTAGAACAGCCGTTATTCTTGACTCAGATAATAATTCAAGAGCATTACGAGTGAATTTATACGCAGTCTGAGAATCTGCTGATAGTGCAAGATCTGATATA
>CAZAXO010000105.1:0-7826 GCA_964489085.1 uncultured Candidatus Bathyarchaeia archaeon | reverse complement strand
GGGTATATGTTTTCTCCCTAAACCGATGTTTCTGCAAGTAATCATTCCATGGAGTCAATGTAAAATGGAAATCATTTCTGTGATCCTGAATATTTACCTCATAGTTATCGGGGCTTCCATAAAACCGGTAATCTCTGTCTTCCATTATAGGTCGAAGTTCTCCTCTGTCACCATCACTCCAAACTTGGCAATTCATCTCTTCCAATAGTAGAGGATCATGCATCGTTTGACCGTCGTACCACCACGCTGCGGTCACGCCATTAAACTTCAATACGTTATCATCCCATAAGGGGGGCTGCTCCATAGACCAAGACTTATCCATGATTTTAATGTTCTGAGTATACTTCGTTGACCAAAGAATCATCAGTTGCTTAGTTCTACCTGGCCGATCTGGATCCCGAACAAAAAAGAGCCACCACCACCAATACCATGTTAGATTCTGGATCATATTATCTGTTTTAAGAATCCAGATATTCTGGTACGGCTTGGTTTCATCAGAGATTATCACGTAGTATCCTCTCACTACCACAATATTCTTAACTTGTTAACAGATTTACGTATGAGCAAGTTAATTCAGTATAGAGTGTTTTAAGCAGATTTAAATGCAGCTACGCTAATATAAAAAGTAGGAAGTTTAAAACGAGGTTATTAGATAACCGTTCTATTAATACCTTCTACGTTTCTGGAAGCATTCTCTACAGTAGACTGGTCTGCCTTCTGTTGGCTTAAAAGGTACTTCAGCATCATTGCCGCAGTCGTCACATTTTATTTTGTGCATCGTTCTTTCGCCGCCGAATCTACTGTCTCGATTATAACTCAAATTTTTTTACTCCTTTATATTTTATTATATCGTGGAGAACAACTCAAAAAGGATTGTTACCCTCGATATACTACCTCCCTTTCGGACATGGTCGTTAATAAACCTGTCTATTGAGATACGTGGAGAAAATAAAAGATGAAAATCATAAAGTGATTTCACCGTATTCCCATAGAGGGTTTATTAAGAGCGAGTGTATATACTTGTTATATAATATAATAGTGATTATACGTATTCAAGGATGTACTAGCTAGAATGGAAAGTGAAAAAAAGAAGGAGGCACATGTCAAATTACGTTGTACTATGTGTGGAGGAAAGTTCGATAGTAAATTCGATAAGATACCCTCAATCGGAACGTATAGAGTAGGAGACGTTCATAAAAGTTTCCTGCATTGTGAGCGATGCAAAAGGCGAGTAGATGTGAAAGTTGTCAAGGTAAGGTAACAGAATCTTTAAGATCTTATTCTCATCGAAGCAAATCGTAAGAATCTAATACAAAAAGATACATAATAATATGCTCATTTCAAAAATACGAAAAATTTTGTGCGTGCATATTTATTATACCTACTGTTAAACGCAACAAATGATTATGCGTTTTAAGAAATGAAAGAAAAAAAATATTTCATGAAAGTATTTCTTTTCAGTCATCTTGCATATCCTTAAATAGATCATTTAAGCTATAATATCTGTTAGATTTGTAGGGAAATTGCTCTTTTACAACTTTAAAGTCGTAAAGCTACTTCTTCTGCAACTAACTCGTGAATACAGGTACATCGGAGGTGGAAGATAAGATGGAAGGTACAATAAAATTCTTTAACTCTGCAAGAGGCTACGGATTTATATCCAATCCTGAAGGCGGCAAAGACTGTTACGTCAATAAGGAAGATGTTCTAGATAACGCAGAGCTGAGTGAAGGAGACAAAGTCTCTTATGAAGTTGTTCAGGAAGATCGAGGACCCAGAGCAAAGAATGTGAAAAAACTATAGATAAAATAGATCTTTTGAGAATAGAAACTAATGTTAGAATAACAGAAGGAGGTGTTAGACTAGATGACTGAATCGAATGTGAAACCGATAGCATCAGCCGATGAAGATAAGGGATCTCCCATTCCACGAGATTCAATATTTATTGGGAGCAAACCGGTAATGAGTTATGTAACCGCAGTCGTGATGCATTTCTCAGGTGATTTAACTGAATTGAAGGTGAAAGCTAGGGGTAACGCAATAAGTCGCGCTGTAGATGTGGTTGAAGTCTGTAGAAGACGATTTTTCGGTGACAAACTAAAGGTTAGCGATATTGTCATAGGAACAGATGTTCTTGGAGAAGGCTCAGACACAAGAAATGTCTCAACTATGGAGATCAAAATAGAGAAAACAAAGTAATCCTTTATACTTTAAAGTGAATCGAGTAGACTAATAGATCTCTCAAAAACCTCTTTTTTTAGTGATAGTACTTACTGAAAAGCAGGAATATCATGTGAAGATAATTTGGTCTGAACTATTGGATCATAACCGAGGGAGACCTCATCAACCATGGCATTCTTTAAAGGATATGACTTGCTTTGTTTATCTGCTTCAAATAATTCTGAAGTATGACATAAATATACAAAATTTCTTTAAAGGCTTATACTCTGCATCGTATAATGAAAGATCACACTTAGACAACATTGAAATTGAGTTTCGAGGAAAAACTACAGAGAAAGATCTTATCTTCCTTATCACAAGAGAAAATCAAAAACTTATCTCTCAATTTAGGATCAGTCAAAAGTTGCTGGATCAGATTCAACAAATAGACTTCACAACCTTTGAAATCAATGACTACATTAACCATAAATAGAGCCAACCATTAAAAGTGAAAAGTAAACTAGCTATCTTTTTTCGTAAGTGTCTAGTATAACCATGGTATTAAGGATCAAGATAGACTATCCCTATAGGGAACCCTAAATTCTGTTTAGATCGTGTAACAACTACCATTTCCTCGTTATAAAAAATAAACATGCTTTCTTGTACTTGACCCAGTAGAAACACTCCCTTCAGTTAAAGATGACGTAAACTAGCGGTCATCAGTATATACTAACCAGACATATTTCTGATCCAAGCTAGCTGGCTTCACATGAAATTTGTTGCAACTAATTATAGTTATTTCGATTAAAACAGTATTGTACTAATAGAAATAATATAATGAAAATTCAATTAAAATTTCGGAGAAGCAAGAATGAACTCTCATAAATATACAAGATAAGGAGAGTACCTATGGTATCTGTTGAGGAAGTTCGAAAGAAACTGCAGGATAAAGCACGATCTGATCAAGTGAAAGGTATGGCTCGATTTGGAATGGTACCCGATCAAAGATTAGGAGTATCTGTTCCAGATATGCGAAAAATTGCAAAAGAGGTAGGTAAAGACCACGATCTCGCAATCAAGTTATGGAAGACTAATATACTAGAAGCAAGGATCGTGGCAGCGATGATTGATGAACCTGAGAAAGTCACTGAGAATCAAATGGAAGAGTGGGTACACGATATTAATTCCTGGGATGTCTGTGATCAAGTATGCATGAACCTCTTCGAGAAAACTCCATTCACCTGGAAAAAGATCTTTGACTGGTCTCAACGGAAGGAAGAGTTTGTTAAGAGAACCGCTTTCGCTCTTATCGCCTGCCTAGCATGGCATGACAAAGAGATGGCTGATGAAAAATTTGATAAACTCTTACAGGTGATAAAAAGCGGATCCACAGATGAGAGAAATTTCGTGAAGAAAGCCGTTAACTGGGCTCTAAGAAACATTGGGAAAAGAAATCTTCTCTTCAACAGCGCCGCTATAAAGACAGCGAAGGAAATTCAGCAAATTGACTCGAAAGCTGCTCGATGGATCGCCTCTGACGCTATTCGAGAACTTGAAAGTGACGCTGTCCAGAAAAGATTAAGAAAATAAGTATCTTCAATTTAACTTTAATGAGCTTGAGATATCGAGTATCTTTATTAATAATCAAAAAGTCATGGAGGATGAGTACACCATGAAAAAAACTACTAGTACGCCTACTCAAAAAAAGTTAGAATCTTTAATCAAACAATACGGGTATACTGATTTTAAATGGATAAAGGTAAGCGATATTGTTGTAGCATACTGGGTGAGAATGAAATGTTTATTCGGCTGTAAAAATTATGGAAAAAACGCTTTATGTCCTCCAAATATCCCTTCGATTGAAGAATGTCAAAGATTCTTTCAGGAATATTTAACTGGGGTGATCTTCCATTTTCAAAAAAAATTTGAAGATCCTGAAGATAGACATGTATGGTCACGAAAAATCAATGCGGATCTCTTGGAATTAGAGAGAGAGGTCTTTCTCTCAGGGTATCAGAAAGTGTTCCTCTTCTACATGAATAATTGTGAAATTTGCAGTGAATGCCAAAATAAAAGAGAAGACTGTAAAAACCCAAAATCAGCTCGTCCAGCACCTGAATCGTTTGGCATCGATGTCTTCTCGACGGTGAGAAAATATGGCTTTCCAATAGAGGTTCTCTCAGATTATTCTCAGCCAATGAATCGATATGCTATTTTACTCATTGAGTAACTCATAGTCTACTCGCTTCTTACTTGACGAGGAATTCCTGTAATGGTTAGGCTCTTAGGCGAGGCGATAATGGAATGACAAGTGAAATGGAGCTAATTAACATCTCCAAAACAGATATCTCGAGTATTGAGTTACTTCTGAAAAATAGTCTTCCCTTCAAGGATATCTCCTCTAAAATCAATCATCTATTTCTTGGATGCATACAAGGAACTATTGTTGAAGTAGAAGGAGGAGAGATCTATAGAAGATATGTGGATTACTTCGCCCCCTCGTCATCAAAGAGCAATATAGAAAAACAAAATTAGGTAAGAAGCTATACGACCAAGTAACAAACTATGCAAAACAGAAAAGAGTCGATAAGCTGTATCTTCTTACTACACCTACAGAATCTTTTTGAAAAGATGGAGTTTCACCAGATTGATCAATCTGAAGTTCCTAACTTGATACAAAGAACCAGCAAGTTTACAAGTCTCTGTCTCATAACAGCAGTAAATATGAAACGAGTAGTGCATTGAAGGAAAAAATATAATACCAGCTAACTGTGAGATGACGTTATGATAGGTGAAATCTTCGCTTTATCCGCTGCACTTTGCTGGGCTATTTCCGCTGTTCTCTACAAGAGAACCCTACGAAAAAGTAGTTATTTTACAGTTAATCTTGTGAGAACATTTTTTGCAGCTCTACTTCTTCTTGTATTGTTTCCAATTACGAACTATCAAGTATCAACTATAACCATTAATCTTTTAGTATTATTTACTATTGCTGCGGTAATCAACCTCATCATAGGTGACACCTTTTATTTTATGGGATTGAAAAAGATTGGAGTCTCACGTACGCAATCGATATCAAGTTCATATCCCTTATTCTCAATGATATTAGCAGCGTTATTTCTACAAGAGGGTCTGACCGCCTCTGTTGTTATTGGGACTCCCCTCATTGTAGGTGGAATAGCTTTGGTTAGTTTAAACCAAAACAACACGGATACAAATCTTTCTAAGGGGAAAACAACGTTCTTTGGAGTGATCCTTCCTCTAGTAGCAGCTGTTTTTTGGGGTGTTGGATTGATAATTCTTAAAATTGCGTTGACGGATAGCGAAATTGACCCGATCTTCGCAGTGTTTCTAAGTAGAGTATCAGTACTGCCTTTCCTATTTTTAGCAGTCATCATATCAGGAGAAACGAAGCAATTGAAGAGATTAACGAAAATCGATATAGTAGTCCTTGGGGTAGCTGGGATGCTGGCGTTGAGTCTTGGTGGATCATTGTTATTTTCAAGTTTAACGTTAATAGACGCATCAATAGCAATCCCTCTCTCATCAACAAGTCCCTTTCTCTCCATCTTACTCGCATCACTTTTTTTAAAAGAGAAGGTGACATTGAAAATTATACTGGGTACCGTGCTCATTGTAACAGGATTGATCTTGTTGACTTTCTATGCGTAAGGTCAACTGTTTTATATCCATAAACTCTCATATCGGATAAAGACAGTAATGTACTCTAGTTATCGTACGAAACTAGTTGACTACCGAAGATAATAAAGAAATAACTTTTGTCTTCAGTTGTAAATAACAATAGTGGTTTTAGTATGTATTGGATCTTCCTCTTTTACTCGCCATAGTTTTTGAAGATGTCGGCACAACTAATATGAAATTATCACAAAGTTTCACGAAGCCATTGCCTTCAATCCTAATCTTCGTATTCTACGGGATAAGTTTCACCTTTTTGACGTTAGCCCTAAAGAAGATAGATATCAGCATAGCCTATGTTATTTGGTCAGGTATTGGATCTGCTCTTATTGTTGCTATAGGAATTTTCTGGTTTAAAGAATTTGTGGCAACCCTGCAATTGCTCTCAATCAGTTTAATTATCATGGGAGCAATTGGCTTACATTTCAGTGGAGGAGCCCCTTAAAACTTGCAGATGAATAAAGTTTCAGATACGTTATTATTCCAGTATTGGAGCTCTTTAATGGATTAACTATTTATGTGGATAATCGAGGAAACATAAACTTGAATTTGAAGCATAACGATTATCGTGAATCGTATCTAAATACTGAGACCCTCCGAACTCTTGATAATCTAATCCTATCAGTGTTGATCTTTATACCCTTTATAAACATCCTAATCTTAGCGTATACGATTCAGGTACTACGAGTATCCTTATATGATGAGAATCCCCCGAACCTAAAGGCAGCCCTTTTTTTCGGTGTATATGGATTAAAAATAGCAATCCTTGCTTTCATTTGTATGGTACTCCCTAAAAATACTGTGCTGAGGATGCTCTGTGGCCCACTCAAATCTTATCTGATTCCCCTCACACTCATAAGGTCTTTTCTTAAACAGGATAGATGGTTACGAAGTGTTGAATATTCAACTTCTCTAGTTAATCGAAGAGAGGATCAATTAATCATGGATTACTTTGATGGATGCATCAGCCTTGAGGATGAATGCAAACGAATACTTATTGAAACGTAAAAAATATCGTATTTATCTAAGAGATTTTTTCTTTTGATTTCTATCTGACGGGAGGATAATAATCTAATTCACTCCATTTTGATTTAAATCCATGCAAGTTAATACGTCGTGAGCTCGTTGCTACGGGTATCGTCTTATCATAGGCAATACGATAACCTGCTAGAAATAATCGTTTTCCTAAATCTCTATCTTCTCCCACAACCATATCCTCATCAAACCCGTTAATTGACCAGAATGCATCTTTAGTTACCATTATCGATCGTCCACTTGTCCACCACACAGGTTTAATAAGGCTTGACACGGTAAAAGCCATTCGATTGAGTAAATCCCCATCATACAGAATATTAAAACCATGAGAGCAATCAAATCCACTCTGTATATGTTTGAGGAGTTGTTCAATACTATCATGAGCAAAAATAGTATCAGCATCAGTATGAAGCATAATATTAGCTTCTGCGTTTTTTGAAGCTTTATTTCTCGCATAGGCAATGCCTTTCTGATTCACTTCGATATAGTCAACTTGATACTTTTCAACAACCTCCATTTCGAACTCATTCATTTCATAGAAGCAAATGATAACTTCTTTATTTTGTATCGTCTGATTCTCAATTGATAGTAATAATCTGTTTAGATATTCTTCTTCATTCCAAGCAGGAATAATAATACTAACCAATTCGTTATCGATTTTATAAGGAGGAGTCTCACTGAGACTTTTTAAAGCCTCTTTAGAAGGTATCTTAGTTTTACTGTAAAGGGAAGAAGTAAGATTATAATAATTATATAGTGAAGAAAGTAAATTTTGCAGCTTCAATACTCCTCATTAAATAAACCATAGGACACAAATATAAAATCTTACAACAAAAAGTAATAGCAATTACTCTAAATGAAAAAAATTGTTAAATATTAAAAAGAAAAAGGGGGTTTAGTTTCAGGCTCTAATTAGGGAGCCTGAACGTTTTGTT
>CAZAXO010000104.1:0-7826 GCA_964489085.1 uncultured Candidatus Bathyarchaeia archaeon | reverse complement strand
AGGTAACGCCGTTGTACGATAAAGGTGTAACAGCATTACTAGCAGCGAAAATAATCATTGAACTGATATCATCTATGCATTTAAGAACTTCTCTTTAATTTTGCTATAAACGCACCATGACATCTATGTTTATGTGGATAAAATCTCACACATTCATTCATGTATAATCCTCGAGTTAAACCATCTACCTCAATAGTAACGAGTTCAAAATCATAATTCAAAGAGAGAAATTTCCAGATGATATCTTCATTCTCTTCCCTCGTGATACTGCACGTTGAGTAGATTAAAAAACCATCTTTTTTTACTTTTTTTGCAGCAGCGCATATCATATTCCATTGCATTTCACTATACGAATTGATACTTGATTTATTTAATCTCGCTTTCATAGAAGGATGCTTCATTAGAATACCCGTACCAGAACATGAGGGATCAAGTAATACAACATCAAATAATCCCCTAATAGGAATCTCTTCCTTAACATCTACTATTCTTGATTCTGCAATGTCAATGCCTAGTCGCTTCATCTCTTTCGACCATAGCACCATTCTTTTTTTAGAAGAATCAAGTGAATAAAGCTTCCCTTTATTATTCATTAACTGACCCATATGTCCCGTTTTACCTCCTGGCGCAGCGCAAAGATCTAAGACTGAATCTCCGGGATGAGGGTCAGCAAGATATCCGACCATACCACTGGAGAGATCTTGAATCGTAAAAAGCCCACTACGCCAAGCATTGAGACGAACTAATGATCGTTCAAATTTCTCTACTCTGTAAAAAAGAGGGATTAAATTATTTTTACTTAAGGTAACCCCTTCATGCATCAATTGCTGTATAATTAAGTCTTCATCCTGTTTCAAAGAATTTATCCGAATATAAATCGGAAGCCGATTAAAAGTACTTTTAAAAAATTTGATACCATTCTTTCTCCCTAACAGAGCAATACCATAAACTACGAACCAGATAGGTAATGCAAATTGAAAAGATAAATTATCAATTTCTGTATTAACGTCTTGAAAATAAAATTGATTCCGTAGCTCTAACAATCTTCTTATGTAACTGTATACATATCGAGAGATCCGCTTATTCTCGTCAATAATTTTAATAAAGTCACATAGATCATCAATAGATCTGTTCGCATCAAAAACTAAATACAAATAGATATACAAAAAATGTTTAACAAATGTATCTTCTTGTGAAAATCCTAATTTATCTAATAACTGGTCATATCGAATTCTAAGCTTCGAAATTTCCATCAACAACAGTAAAGCATATTTCAATGTCTTCATTTTAAAAGTCTTATTTCCCCGGACACATTTATCAAAGGCACTCTTTTCGCTTAAACCTTGTTCAACGTATCCTAACGCTTTTAAAGCAAGTTTAATACCTGATGAATCAATCATTACACTCAAATAATTCTTTACATCATAAGTTATTTAAGAATCTCTAATCTTCTTACTAAATCGGTGCAGATTTACTGTGGATAATACATTAGAAGATTTCTTTCAATCTCCTCAAACAATAGAAAAAAAGAATCGTCAAGAAAAAACCTTAAAAAGAAAAAAAGTGAGTCAAACATCTAAATCGAAAAGACAAAAAAGAGACCCCTATTCTTTAGAGCCTTCCAAAGAACCATTTTTTTCAAAATCACCACAAGTATCTAATGCTTTTATTGTTGGTGTAGGATATGACGGAGCAAACGAGACAGCTTTTCTCAAGTTATACCATCCCAAAGAGAAGATGATCTATAGGTGGAATGATAATAGCGATCATAAACCATATTGCTTTGCTAAGATACCTAAAAAAGACCTTGAGAAAATGGATACTTTAGCTAAGCATCCTGGCCTTTTGCGAATAGAGACTGCGAAAAAAATTGATGCACTTCATGATAAAGAAATAAATATTTCAAAGATAATCGCAAGAGATCCCCTCTCTATTGGCGGTAAACCAATTGGATCAATTCGTGATTTAATTAAGGCTTGGGAAGCAGATATACGATATGTCCAAAGTTACATTTATGATAGAGAAATAATACCAGGAATGCAATACTCCATTAGAGGAACAGATCTTATAAAATCATGGACTACACTATCATCGATTCAACAGCTTAGTTTTGATAAACAGAGCAACGATAAGCAATATCAAGAGCTCATAAAGTATTGGATGACACTCCTAGAAAGCCCGGTGCCAACTTACTTACGAGCAGCAGTTGATATCGAAGTCTATTCTGAATTATCCCGTATCCCGGATCCCAATGAAGCATCTCAGCCAATAATATGTGCATGCGTAGTAGGTTCAAATAATAAACAAATTGCCCTTATCTTAAAAAGAAAACAAACGAAAGAAGGCACCACGAATCTCCCGAATAAGCTACAATGTAAATACTTCTCAAATGAAAAAGATCTAATAGAGGAACTGTTTTTAATTTTCCACTCTTATCCATTAATACTAACATTCAATGGGGATGATTTTGATTTAAAATACCTTTACAATAGAGCTTTGAAACTAAACATTCCTAAGAACAATATACCAATTACCCAGTCAAGAGATGCATCTTCTCTTGAAAACGGAATTCATATTGATCTCTTCAGATTTTTCTTTAATAGAGCTATTCAAATCTATGCTTTCTCCCAAAAGTATCGAGGGAATACGCTAAATGAAGTGGGTAACGCCCTCATCGAAACGGGTAAATTGGATCTCTCCAAATCTATTTCCGAGCTTACTTATAGTGAATTGATAGCATATTGTTATAGGGATACTGAAATTACATTTTCCCTATCATCATTTAACAATGACTTGGTTATGAATTTAATAACGATTCTCTCAAGAATAAGCTGTCTTAGCATAGAAGATGTAACACGTCAAGGTGTTTCAAATTGGATTAAAAGCATGCTTTATCAGCAACATCGTAAAAAAGAAATATTGATCCCACGATCTGATGAGATACAGGAAATAAAGGGTTTCACAACAACCCAAGCAATTATTAAAGGGAAGAAGTATAAAGGAGCAATCGTAGTTCAACCAGTGCCAGGAATTCATTTCAAAGTTGCAGTTCTTGATTTCGCATCACTTTACCCTTCCATAATAAAACTATGGAACTTAGGATATGCAACAGTAAATTGTCTTCATGATGAAGACAATTGCAAGAATAATAAGGTTCCTACCACTCCGTTATGGGTCTGTAAAAAAAATAAAGCTTTAGAAAGTCTTCTAATAGGTTCTTTAAGAGATCTTAGAGTTAAATGGTATAAACCACGGTCAAAGGATACTACAATTAGTGAATCTAAACGAGTCCTCTATACAGTCATTCAAAACGCATTAAAAGTCATATTAAATGCTAGTTACGGCGTTTTCGGCGCAGAAGCATTTTCTTTATACTGTCCTCCTGTAGCTGAGGCAACAGCAGCGGTAGGCAGATACATAATAACT
Source organism: uncultured Candidatus Bathyarchaeia archaeon (assembly GCA_964489085.1). Taxonomy (GTDB): domain Archaea; phylum Thermoproteota; class Bathyarchaeia; order 40CM-2-53-6; family DTGE01; genus CAZAXO01. The sequence continues at coordinate 4,400 of CAZAXO010000104.1, read as the reverse complement.
GAATCAATCAAAAAAGCACAACAATTAAATGTTCAAGTTATTTACGGTGATACCGATTCTATCTTTCTAGGAAACCCATCAGCTAACCAGTTAAATGATTTGATGGAATGGTCTCAAAGAAAATTAGGTATTGAATTAGAGATCGATAAAGAATATAGATATGCAGCATTAAGTTCTAGAAAGAAGAATTATCTAGGAGTCCTCACCGATGGAACAGTGGATATTAAAGGATTAACCGGTAAGAAACGTCATGTTCCACCATTCATTAAATCCGCCTTTTACGATATGATAAAGATTCTCAGCAAGGTAGAAACACGAAAAGAATTTGAACAAGCACGGGATTTCATACAGGATTTGGTGAAAAAAAACTTTATTCGTTTAAGAAATCGTGAATATTCTCTTGAAGAATTAGCGTTCAGTGTAATGATGAGTAAAACGATACAACGATATCAGAAGACAACGCCTCAACATGTAAAAGCAGCACGTCTACTTGAAAATAATGGATACGATGTAGGACCAGGCGATATTATATCCTTCGTTAAAGTCAACGGAGAACCAAGCGTTAAACCTTGTCAGCTAGCAAAAGTATCAGAAATAGATACCAAAAAATATACAGAATATATGAGTTCAACTTTTGAACAAGTATTAGATGCTTTAGGAATGAACTTTGATGAAATCATAGGCTATAAAAAATTAGAAAGTTTCTTTTCCTGAAAAAAAATGATGTTTAAATAATTATTTCTTATAGGAACATGCGTACTCAGCAAGTTCTCTGAGAGCTTTGCAAGGATCTTTAGCTTTAACTACACCACTAGCTACTAAAATCCCTTCAGCTCCAAGTTTAATAGCTGAAGAGACATCTTCTCCCTTAGTTATTCCTGCTCCACAGAGAACCGTTACATTCGGATTAACACTTTTTATTAGATGGACAGTATCAGTTATTATCTCAGGTTTCGCTGTTGAAACAGCAATCCCTGATCCAATTAATTCTGGTGGTTCTATTGCTACCATATCAGGATTTAACCCGGCAGCAGCTGCACTAACTGTGGATGTATTGCTACAGACAACTGTTACTAAATTCAATTGTTTCAATTGTTTAATAATTTTGTCGATATCAGAAAGTTTTAACTGTTTTTCTGAATGGTTTATTAAACTACCTATAGCACCTGTATCTTTAAGCGTTTCTGCTGAAATATGACCTGTATGAGCCCCGGGCTCAAAAATATCGGTGTGCTGACCAAATACAGGTATTGATGAAGATGAGGTAAGTAATCGTAGATCGACGCTTTGAGGAGCCAAGCCTATGAACACATTGGTTTCTTCGGCAATCTTTTCAGCACATTGTGCTAATTTTAATGCTTTATCATTAATACCTTCGATGTAAGATTTGAGATTAACTATGACGATAGGTTTATGAAATTTCTCACTCAATATGGAGCCTCCTAAATTAACTTAGATAATTTTCTCTGCATCAACTACTTTCAACTATGAAAGTCTTGATATATCTTAACATAATTGATGTTTTCATATTCATTATTTGTTAAGGAATAACACTAAAGAAACATGTACTCTAATTTAATTATTTCTATTGTTTCCTCTAATATATGTCGTTAAAAATATGAGTATAAGTTGTCATACAATACTTACCTTCTAGACAAATTCTTAAATCATCCAATTTAATAAAAATATATTAACGGATTATCTTGAAAAAAGTTCCAATAATCATTATATTAGCGATTCTCTCTATAAGCTTTGTTAGTATTAAAATAGATGCTCAGCCTTCTGCTGAGATAGTGAGCCAAACTAGTTATGTTACACCAACTGGTATTATCTACATACTTGCTGAAATAGAAAATACAGGAACAACTAGTTTAAGAATTCTAATTAATACTACTTACTATAATGCATCGGGTCATATAATAGGAGTAACTTCAAGGCGTACTCGATTGGCTGTAGTTCCCCCAAATATAAAAACGCCTTTTACAACAGTTTCTACATTTCCAAATACTTCTAGTTACAGTCTTGAGATTCATTCTTTAGAAATAGTACCTACACCTATACCTAGATTAAGAATATTATCTCATATTAATTACACAGATGAAAATGGTTATCTTCACATAATTGGTGAATTGGAGGATTTAGGTGGTACCCCAGAAGATATTTTCTATACAAATGTTATGGCAACTGGATACAATAGCACTGGAGATATAGTAGCTTTTAGTGAAACGCTTTCAAGACCTTACGAAACTAAAAAAGGAGAAAAAGCCTTCTTTAACATTTCAATTGTCCCTCCTGAACGTGCTTCTCTTGTAACCTCTTATGTTATTATTGCTGAAGCAGTTAGTGATTACTATTATTTTCAATCAGAACCTATACCAGAATTTCATTTTCCTCTCATTATGGTTCTTTTAGTTATTCTCACTATTTTCAATTTTTTTAAAATCAGAAAAATTGACGTCCACTATTGATAATTCATTACTCAGGAGTTATCGTTAACATTATTAACTTAAGATATCTACTTAAATTAAGATGTTAGAATATATAATAGTAATCACTGCTATACTTGTTGTAATCGCTCCAGAACTACATTTTTATAACAAGAAAATAGAAAAACAAAAAGATCAACATGAAAATTTAAAGAAAAAAGTTTACAAACCCCTTGATAATGAAATAGGACAAATAATCCCAAAGATAATATGTGCTTCAAATAAATATGATTAAAAGAGGTTACAAAATGATTACAACAAAAGCCGCCCTCTTATATGGCTCAAAAGATATAAGAATTGAAGAAACGAGCTTAGGAGACTTACTAACTCATCAAGTACTTATAAAAGTTCATACTACAAGTTTATGCCCAACAGATCTTAGAAAATATCTGGGATATGTTCCAATTCCAGGCCCACTTATATTAGGTCATGAAATAACAGGCACTATCGAAAAAATTGGGACTGAAATATCTTCACTTGCTGCAGGTGATCAGGTTACAGTTTATTCGATTATTCCATGTAACTATTGTCGATATTGTAGATTAGGCATGCCAGAATTATGTAAGAATCTAGTTGGTATAGGTGGAAGTGCAGGTTCTCTTACACGATACTATAAAACCTTTCTAAGTGACGGGATCGGGGGAGGATTGTCAGAATATCTTAAGGTTCCCGAAAGAATTGTTGTAAAACTTGCTCCTGGAATTTCTTTAAAACAAGGAAGTATTATCGAACCTTTAGCAAATGTAGTAAGAGGGCAAAATATGTGTAATCCAGGACCGGGAAAGATAGAATTAATTTTTGGAGGAGGACCAATAGGTTTGATGCATCTTCTAGTCGCCAAGAAATCTTCATTAAATGAAATACTCGTTGTTGAACCTATAAAAGAAAGGAGGAAAATGGCGGAAGAATTTGGAGCAAGTAGAGTTATAAACCCTGAAGAAGAGGATGTAACAACCGAGGTATTAGAATATACAGATGGTGATGGACCAGACATAACTATCGTTGCCACTGGTTGGAGTTCAGAAGCGAAATGCACGGAGTTAGCAGTAAAACTTGCTGCTAAGGGAGGACTAATTAATATTTTTGCTTCAACGCATCCAAAGAGGATGATTAATATAGATCCCAATGATATACATTACAAAGAACTGAATCTACTAGGATCTTTTGATCATAGACCATGGAATTATTATGAAGCTATGGATTTATTAATTTATGATAAAGATAAATTCAATAAAATTATATATCCTTCATTTCCACTAACTGATATTAAAAAGGCTTTTGAGAGTTATGGTAAAGAAGGGTCTATGAAAGTAGCAGTACAAGCTAGTTCCTAAAGATTTATTGTCTTGTTTTATATATTTTTAAATTATAAAATGGTAGTAAAGTAACTGTTAATATTATTATAAACGATATTACCTACGATTATAGTAGCATATAGATTCATCTCTTTTGCTTTCTCATGGGAATCGATGCCTCCCCCATAAAATAGATTTGCATTTTTAATATGTGAATGTACCGTTTTTACGATATTAGGATCACCATATTCACCACTATACTCAATATATACTATAGGAAATTTAATTAGAGAATCTGCATATTCAATATATCCTATAATCTCATCATTTGTTAAATTTGTTTTAGATTGTGTAACCTGCGCAACAGCAGAACGAGGATTTAGAACAAGATAAGCCTCAGATAAAACTCGATCCCATTCAATCAATTTTCTCTTTTTTTTAAAATATATAAGCCAATCGACATGAGCATCTTGTATCCACCATTTTTGAGTAGAATTAAGAACAAAAGGAATGAACACATAATCCGCGTCGAATAAAACAGCTTCTCTTTTTGATGGTTCTACAATAATTGGTAAATCACAATTCTTAAGAAGCTTCATTAAATTACTAACTTTTTTAG
>CAZAXO010000103.1:0-7893 GCA_964489085.1 uncultured Candidatus Bathyarchaeia archaeon | reverse complement strand
AAGAAACACACTTCAAGTTTTTACACTTGAATAGCTATCTATCTAAAACATAATAATTTAAAAGTTATCTAACTGAAAACTCTTAATAGATGATTATAATGCTTGCTAATATGATAGGGATTCTATCAAAAGCCGGAGAAGGAATATATGCTGTTGGAGCCTTTAATATCTACAATGGCGAATTCATCCAAGCAGTAGCAGAAACAGAACAATAAGAAAATTCACCAGTAATTATTCAAGCTACTTGGGATGTACTAGAAACCTTTGGAGTCGACTACATAGCAAGAGTAGTGAATGCGGTAATCACAGATAAGTCTATACCCCTTTCCCAATGCAATCGAAAGAGTAAGTATTTGTAAAGAATTTCAAGGAATATAACAGATTCAAGCTAGCCAGCTTTTTCTCAAGACTATTAAATACATAGTGTATAATAAATGATGTCTCTATGAGTCAAGATTATTCTTTGCTGTATAGTTAAGTAAATCGTTAACTGCCCTATATCGTATAAACTATCAAACCAGTAAAAAAAAATCTCCCTCTTCTAAGTTGACTTTAAGATAAAGTCATTTCGTATGTATGCATAATCTTTTTTAGGTTTCATAATTGTTTAGTGAAGCGAAGAAAATATAGCTTAATTCAATGGAGACTCAAATGAGATGAAATATCTAGATTTTATTGATCTAAATTATCAACCTAAAGAAACAGATATAATATGTACATTTTGCCTTGAACCTGAAGGAGTGACATTGGAGGAAGCTGCAGGAGGAGTAGCTGCTGAGAGTTCTATTGGAACATGGACAGAACTTACAACTACTAAAGCTTATGTTGAGAAACTTGCTGCCCGTGTTTTTAGTTTAGAAAGAAACAAAGCAAAAATTGCATATCCGCTTGAACTATTCGAGTTCGGTAATATACCTAATATCTTGAGCAGTGTATCCGGAAATGTTTTCGGGATGAAGACATTAGCGAATCTGAAGTTGGTGGATATACACTTGCCTCAAAAATTAGCGACAAGTTTTCACGGTCCTAAATTTGGAATTACTGGAATACGCAAACTGTTAAATGTCTTTAAACGCCCATTAATGGGAACTATCATTAAACCTAAAATCGGATTAAATACAAATGATCATGCTAAAGTTGCTTATGAAGCTTGGCTTGGAGGATGTGACATAGTTAAAGATGACGAAAACTTGAGTAGTCAAACTTTTAATTCTTTTAAAGAGCGGATAGTTCAAACTTTAGAAAGTCGAGACCAAGCCGAGAAAGAAACTGGAGAAAAAAAAGTCTACATGATTAATGTTACTGCGGAAACAGAAGAGATGCTTAAAAGGGCTGAAACGGTACTTAATCATGGTGGAGAATACATTATGGTGGATATCATAACGTGTGGATTCTCTGCTCTACAAACACTTCGTAATCAAAACTATAATCTTGTGATTCATGCACATAGAGCAGGACATGCAGCTTTCACGAAAAACCCTAAACATGGAATTTCTATGCGGGTTATTGCATTACTATCTAGGATAATAGGTGTTGATCAGCTTCATGTAGGTACTGTTGTAGGAAAAATGTTTGAAACTAAAAATGAAGTATTAGAGAATATAGAAGCATTAACAACTAATTTATATGGTATTAAAAAAGTAATGCCGGTCGCTTCAGGAGGGGTACATCCTCGTTTAGTTCCCGATTTAATTACCTTTTTTGGGAATGATTTTATTATTCAAGCAGGTGGGGGTATACACGGCCATAAAGATGGAACAGTTGACGGCGCTACCGCTATGAGGCAAGCAATAAACGCTACTTTGAAAGGGGTATCGTTGAATGAATACGCAAAAACACATAAAGAACTCGAAATAGCTTTACAAATATGGACATAATTGATAGATATATTTTATTTCTTGAATATTATTATAGACTGTTTTTCATCACTCAATATAATTGGATTATAGTTCTATATACATTTCTTTTCAGAAGCTATAGATTGAATAAATCTTACAGCTTCGCTAGTTGGATTTTTATTAGAAATCATGTTTTTCAAAGGATTATTTATATGTTTTTTAGAAAGAATTTTGTCAAGCTTATTTTTGAGGTCTATGAAGTTTAGATTTGCCTGCTCCAATATTTCACCAAACTCTAATTCTTTCAGTCTTCTAGCATTATTCATTTGCTCAGTATGTCTTGGTATAGGTATTGTGATGACCAGTTTTCCATGGAATAACGCTTTTGAGAGTAATCCGTGTCCAGCACGACAGATAATTACGTTGCTTATATTTATCAAATAGTCTTGAAGAATATCGTTCACCCATGGTAATAACTGTACATTTTTATCCTGAATAAGTTTAGATTGTTTTCTAGGCTCTCCCTCTGTTATTATAAATTGATAATCTTTCAGGTTATGCATTATTCTTTTTAATTTAGTAACTAATAATTTTCTTTCATATGCTGGCCCACTTATTGGAACATAAATTAATGGTTTTTCCGTTCCTAGGTATAATCCTTCAACTGGTTCGATTGTTTGTTTTTTTTGAATTTTAAATATAGGACCTATGAAATGTACTTTATCTCTGAGACTCATTGTCTTTCCTAGATTATAGATGGAAATTGTACATGGGGGCTGGAAATCAGGGATTAAGATTATATCGCTTATATTCCAGATATATTCAATAATATGTTTTAAAAAAAACCAAGTTATTTTTATGATGAACTGAAATGCTTTTTCAGCGATTGAATGCGGTTTTCCCATATCTCTTGCTATTTCAATCCTCGTTTGATTTGTTATGAGTACAATTGGGAATCTTAGTAGCTTAGCTGCTACAATAGTTGATGCTCGAGAATCTGATACTATGATATCTGGTTGTACAGATTTAATATATTGGATCTCTTTTGTAATTTGAAGTAAGATTGTTTTAAATCCCATAGATATGCCATTGGAGATAAAGGAGGCTCTATAATCAACTTTTCCTTCTTGGTCGACAGTATAAGAAATAGGTTTATTACTGATTGTTTTATACCCTTTATGTTTTGCATAGTTGAATCCATCCAGATAAGTTGAGAAGATGATCTCCCATCTATTTTTTTTTAGATTTTCAGCTATTAGTTCACATCTTTTAATGTGTCCTAATCCTAAGCCATTGACGGCGAAATATGCTTTCAAGATTTAAAAACCTTGATGCTTTTCTACTTGATGTATATTTGCTTTTGGTTTCTCTTCAGCAAATATTATTGCTTGAAATTTATTTATTTTTATATCTGTAGATAACCATGCATCAGGTGGCAATCCCGCCTTCATACAGCAATTACTAAGGAATTCTTCTGGATTCATATCCCACTCGATAGCTACTTGTGGTAAAAGGAGTCCTTTGAAACGATCTTTTTCAACAATTAATCCATCTATACCAATTTGTATATGGTTAGGAAAGTCAAGTGGCAAGTTAACTTTTATCTCCTTTGGCGGAGTTAGAATGCTAATTTCAATTACAATTGATTCAAGTTCTTCTAAAGTGATAGGAGGGAACCTAGGATCTGACGTCGCTGCATCTATTGAGGACTCTATAACTGCTTCAACAAGGGGTTTAATTGGATAGGGTAAACCTATGCAGCCTCTAAGACTTTTATCCTTCCCCCAATATTTTAATGTTGTAAATACACCCATTTTCGATTGTAATTTAGTTTTTATCTTATTAGGAGGTTTTATCCTTTTATGATCTTTCAACCACGTTTCAATAGCTATTCTCGCTATATTTACAAGTATTTTACCCTCATCTAAACTTAAATTCCACGGTATCATCCGGATACGTCTCCCTCATCGATTTTTATCAATTTTTTTCAAGATTGAAGTGATCTTTCTCCAATGACTTCCTTTCCAATAGATCTTTCTGCAATCCTCATTCATACAAATCCAGTATTTGTTATATCTATCATAACTATGAATAGGCACTTTTCCTTTTAATTCTGTTTTAGCTATTTCACTTAATGCTGTACCACACTTCGGACATCTTGATTTTTCTTGCTTAAATTCGCCTGATATTTTATATCGATCTACTATTCCTTCTATCATTTTATGTATCGGCACTACCTCAATGAGGTGGGTTTTTACCTTTTTTGATAATGCACGTTTATAGAGATCTTCATCGGATGTTAGAAGTATACGTTTTTCTATTCTCGCTTTTTCTAAAAGCATATTATCTGGGATGTTTTTTTCATAGGTTACATTCTCTCCTAACAATCTAAGCCATCTAGCAAGCTTACCTAACATTCCATCTAACAGGAATTTTCTTTCCTGCAACATCTCTCCACCAGTTTTATTTAACATAGATCATTAGTATTTAACTTAACCGAGTTAAGAACAGTTATTGATGTTTTCATATTAGAATATCAGAATTTTTTTATTAGACTATAAGATTTACATTTAAAGTATTCATAGATTTTTTCATCAATTTATAGTATCTTTTGGCTATTCTTGTTTTTTCTTATCGTTTGTAAATGTTACTTGTTTCTCCTTTTTCAGGTCCTATGTTTCTTATTCTTGATTTTCCTGGAGGTAGAAATTGTTGAATATCTGTCAAGTCAATTCTCTTAATTGCAGTAGAAAATTCTTTTTTCTTCTTAAGAAAAATATTTTTAATCTCTTTCACTATTTTTCCCGAAGGAGTGTAGCCAGGAACTAAGTCAATATAAATAATACTTTTCTTCTTGATTGCAGATGTTGGACCACCGATAATGGTTATTGTGTTATCTTTGAGTTCTATACCTATTGCAATATTGAGGTTAACGCCTCTAAGATAATTTCTGGATCCATAGATCATGAACATGCCTCTCCCAAGATATTCTCCTGATGGTGGTCTCTTACTAACTTGGTGAGGATTAACCCAGTATACGTCTAATGCAGTGAGCCCCTCTCTCCATGCTCGACTAAATGAGGCTGTAGCAATTGCAGCTTCTGTAATTGTATCTTCACTCATATTCGATTGCCCCTTTTTAACTATGGTAAAAGGGGCGCCATGAATATCAGCATGAAAGACTAAATCGGATGGTTCCATATGCTTATCGATGAGAAATTGGTTAGAGCTAGCATCTCTCCCTGAAATGACTAAGATATCTTCTGAAGATTTGAACCATCTAAATTTTTCATACCATTTAAGTTCTTTTTTGGTGGTTAATTCTATCTGAGATGGCTCTTCTTTTACTTCTTGTACGAAATCTGTTAATTGTCTTTCGCTTTGTTCAATAAGATGAATAACTCTTTTTAGTTTTGAAGCAAGAACTTTAGTTTTATCGAAATGTAAGCTAGCTGATTTAAAAGGTGATATTGAGATATCAATCCAAAATTTGATATTATCAGTGTGTAACTGGATACGTTTATTCTGATAATCTACATCAAGAATTAATTCAATTAACTTTCTGTAGTGTTGAGTATTCCTACTTTTCAAGTCTGAGAAAACACTTTTATTTTTCCAATTTCCATGAATATCTTTTAAAAGTTCTCCAAGGGAAAAAGCATTTTCCTTTAGCATTTCTGCTATGATTTTATGTTCAATTATCTGTTTTTTTATTTTTTCTGCTTCCACTTTTTGGCTCTTAATAATTCTTAATAAACGCTCTTTTTCCGATATTAACTTATTTATCTGAGGTTTCTGTAATGATTCAATATAAAAATCTTTAAAATATTCATCAACAGCTTCATTAAAGTTTGTAAATTTTTGTGATATCATTTGCTCGTAGATTTTAAGAGGTGTTGGAGTTACATCAACTTTCTCTCCTTCCTTGTTGTATATAATAGCTGCCTTATATTCTGTTGAAACATGTTTATTATAAATATCCTTTATATATGGTAAAATATTATTCGTCATTTCATCATTATAAGCATTTATTTCTTTCTCTCCATCTATATCAGCGTCAACTAATGCTTCTTGAATGTATATTCGTGGATATGGAAGAATTTTAGATAGGGCTTTCTCAAATGTAATCCTAGGTGCTTCTCTAATGATGTCCTCAATATGCTGCGTAGTTAAAAGAGAAGGATGGATTCCGGTTGAAGGAGGATATTTAAAAGTTTCTCCTCTCTTTATTGTTCTATCTCGTAATTCAGCAAAATAGAAAGCTGTAATTATTTTATATTTATTATCAAGAAGGATCATATTTCCTCTTTTAAAAATTTCGACAGTTAGATACTTTACTCCTTGTTTAGTTTTAATATCTAGAATCACTATTCGCTCAAATTCATGTTGACTAATATCTTGAATAATTCCATTTCGGAGATGTTTTCGCAGCTCCATACAAAAATTAGGTGGTTTCAAAGGTGGAGTTAACTTATATTTAGTAAGGTGTATTCTTCTTTCAAGTTCAATTAAGAGATCCAATTGTCCAGGAGTTACTTTAATTAAAAAAAGGTTGCCACGTAGCTGATATATATTCTTTATTCGCTTCTCTTTAAATAGGTTTTGCAGTTCATCTAATACACACTTAATATCAAAGCTACTCATTACAGTTTTTTTCAATTCTTTTTTATCCTCTTCGATTCTAAACACTTAATCTTTAATAATCTGTAATGATTGAAATATGTTGTCTTGGTTCGGAAGGAGATGAAGAAGATTGAGTATGTCCTTTAAACCCTCATCTATAGTATATTGGCTTCGTTTCTGTTTAGCATTGTTAACTGGGCTTATCAGCTATTTTCTCCACCTTCAGGGATCTCAAGGATTTTCTCTTATGATAGGTGTTTATCTAATATCTTATTACATCGTTAAATACGGATTTAAATATGGTGAGGTTGAGCTTAAGGGGAAAAATAAAAGAGTATTGATCGGTATAGGAACCTATATTTTCATATGGGCTTTTACATGGATATTTATCTACACTCTTTACCCATATTCACTTAAATAATATCATTATTGATTAAGGAGAAATCGAGTATAATCTAAAAGAGCTTTAAAATAGACTTTATCATATGCTGAATAAAATTCATTTTTCACATTTTTTTGAAATTCCTTCTCAATTTTTTTTAAAATTTCAGGTGAGTTCGTTATTTCAGATAAATAGGTAATCCTATTTTTCTCTTTTATAGAGAGAAGTAATCCTTCTAAACCCCGAACGTATCCTTGAAATTTATCGTATTCTTTATCATCGAAAAATTCGATGGCATGATTCAACATATCTTCCGCCTCCTTTAATCTGCCTTCAGATATAGCATTGAAAAAATTTCTTACTATATCCGGTGGTTTAAAGAGGATTATTTCTCTTTCTGATAGCGTCTTCTTCCGTGACATCTTCAATGCCTCGTTCAGTTATCTTAAATATCTGTTCTCCTTCTGGTAGATAAGGAGATGATATTAATCTTATTATTCTTATACCTACTTTAGAAGTCTTCCTTAAGAAAATCCTTGTATGGGAGGTATGTCCAACAATATGTCCTCCGACAGCCTCTACTCCCATTGAAAAAAATTGATCAGGTTTTGACATTACCTGATTAGTAACCACAGCTGCTGCGTTAAACGCTCGAGCAAGTCTAAGAAGACGGTGGAGATGCTTATTTAATTTTTGTTGTCTCTCAGCAAGCATTTCCCTACCGAGATACTCACTTCTAAAATGTGATGTTAAAGAGTCGATAATAATTATTTTAATATTGTTATCCTTAATGATCTTATCAGCTTTATCTAAAATTAAAATTTGATGATCACTATTATATGCTTCGGAATAAATGATATTAGATGCTACATCTTGAGGATCCATCTGTAGATGATTCGCCATTCTTGCAATCCATTCTGGTCTAAAAGTCTGTTCTGTATCAATATAGAGGGAGTTTCCCTCTAAACCTCCCCTTTCTTTTGGAAGTTGTACATAAACAGCAAGTTGATGGCATAAGACACTTTTACCTACTCCATATTCACCATAAAA
>CAZAXO010000102.1:0-7947 GCA_964489085.1 uncultured Candidatus Bathyarchaeia archaeon | reverse complement strand
CTAGCTACCCCGTAGTGTCACTACCAGTAAACAGGCACTTTAGTTATGTTACCAGTTTGTCATATGTAACTAGCTAACTGTTTAGCTGTCAACTGTTAGTCTTCAGGTGCCACTGTACAGTCTCCTTAGCCTACATGAATATGTATGTCTACCCTCAACGAGTAGTCACTTATCTACCAAGGCTTATCAGCTTAGTCTTAACCGCTAAGCGTTAACCGTTAAGAGACGTCACCTAATACGTGGAACTTTAACCTAAAAACATAGCCACGTGGAATTACACGTTAAGAAAAGTAACTTCCACGCACCCAAAAAAAATCTCATATATATCCCCGGTACCGTAGTGCGCATACACACTAATTTTTATATATTATCATATAGTACTCTTTGTTAGTGATTTAAATATGCGTTTAAAAATTTTCGCTACAATAGCTATTCTATTAGTTGTTTCAATTGTAGTGCTGCAGACTATATCTGCCGAACCTGATGGATGGAGTAATTCAAATAATCCTATCTATGCCTATCTGCAAGAATGGTTTACTTCCCTCGAAAATCTATTAGCTAACAAACCTGACTTCAATAATGAGAGCGGTTATATCACTATTTCCACTAATCCTGAACCAGGAGTAGTTGACGATACCCATATACACGACTTAGGAGGACCATCACAGGCTGTCATCTCAGGAGAGATTAGAGTATATCAAAGTACACCAGATCATACTGTCTATGTGCAGGTTCAGATTTCAGAGGATGGTTATACATGGTATAAGGTTCATGAAACCATTGTATCTAGTTCACCAGCAGATCCTCACCTATATGGTTTCACAACGACAGTCTCAACACCAAAGTACATAGGTGTATCCGTATTTTCTCCAGCACCATCACATGACCTTGTTATCTATTATGTAACCTGGGAAAATAGTTAATGTAAAGCTACGTCTACTCTCTAATCCCTTTTTTTAAAAGAAATAATATTTTAATTATGTGTGGGTACCGTGGTGCGCACACACACTAATTATCTTGTCAAGGGGTAAGAATTCCCCTTGAACCCCTTCTTTTTACTCGACTGCAGGGGGAAGAGTCCCCCTCCTACCCCCTCTAACTAAACTGTTAAATAGACAAGCTAGTAGACCACTGGTATGACTGGCAATGTACTGTCAGTAAACAAGTGGCAGATTACAGTGTATCAGTCTTAAAATGGGTGTCACACACCTAAAAGCAGTACAAAAACTGTTAGTGGCAAGGAGTGACAGTGGTTGTAGCAGTGCCAGTGTCAGTAACCGTGGCAGTGATATGTAATCGACTAGACGTGTAACTATATAATTGCATAGTGGTCATATATAGTAACAAATCATAGCATATCTAGCTAGCTATGAAGAAGAGAAAGTAAATGAGGTATTTCCTGTTTTACTGGAGAATTGACACGGAAGATATGGAGCATATCATGCATACAAGTCAGATTACAGCAGAGACTAAACTAGTAGCTGAACGTATCTTCTGGAAAAGGATCAAAAAGAATTATCCAAAGAACTACCAAGACATCCAAGTGGATAATATCATAAAAAGAGGAGATTAAATTAGTTATGAAGAGGATTAGCTACCTGCAGTTACAAAAGATTCGGTAAAATCGACCTATACGACACATCAATGCCATTTATGATTATACCATAATATAACTAGTTAGTAACAACGAATAAACAAAGTACTGAATTATTATTTTTAACGATTTATTATAGTAGGGCCTATATATGCAGATATTATCCATAGTACAGAAAGAATTAAAAATAGTACATAATAAAAAGTATGTCCTTTTCTTGTCCAATTTAAAATACCAATTTTATCTCTCCACTCAGAATAATATTGATGAGTGAAGAATCTATAGGTTCTTTCAATTCTTTTAATTTGACTAAAAGCTAAGTCGTTATATGTATTAACTCTAACAAGTTGAGTTAACCAAAAAGCGAATACAGTTACTGATGCGATCATTAGGGATAGATAAAAAACAATATGAAATATTTTATACACTAATGTCCACGCAAAAATAAGAAAAGACAGAGGCATAAGGATTGACCCAAGAGACCAAACGTTTCTATCCCTTTCTTCTATACTTTTTAAAAAATGATCATAAACAAATTTTGCGCGCATACAAGACTTAGGAAAATATTGGTTTTCCCATTCTTCATATACATCCCCATCTACTTCTACATCAAAAACAATAACAGATAGAAAAACTATTATTGCTACAACTATAATCGTTGCAAGTATTCCTAATGTCATTACAAAAATATAACGTGCTGCGACAAAAAATATGAATGCCACTATGAAAGGTATTGAAAATATCAATTTGTGTATTTGAAACATACACCAACTCCCAATAATATTAGTTATTATATATCATTTGTAATAAAAGAATTATTCAATATTATTAAAAAAAAATAAATACACTAAGCAGATATTACTCCAATATTACTATAATGAAAAAAGATAATAGTAAAATTTTAGGCGTGTGACACACTGACAAGACAAATATTACATACATTGCCACTTGTCAGCTATACAGAGTACCTGCCAGTAAGACTAATACGCCAGGTAGAGGGTGTGGGAGGGGGACACCTAGCTAGCTAGCTTAAACCTTACTCTTGACACTACTATCCATAAGTAAGAGTTAATATCATAAGAGGATACTTGTCAAAGTATCTACTTTGGGTATGGTAACTTGTCATGGTTAAATCACGATATGTCCACACCAATATCATTGCACGTGATTATCAACGGCTCGCCTCTTTTTATGAAGCTGTCTTTAACTGTACACCGGTACCTCCCAAGCGAGAACTTGTTGGTAAACTGATCGATGAACTTACCAATATACAAAACACAGAAATTCAAGGAATTCACCTGACACTTCCAGGATATGATGAGTCCGGACCACTTCTTGAAATTCTTCAATACAATCATCCAAAAAAAGGGCATCCAGCAATCAACCGTTTAGGCCTCGCTCACATCGCCTTCAGAGTAGATGATGTCGAATCCGCGAAAACCGAGGTACTTAACGCTGGAGGATCAAGCATCGGTGAAACCGTCTCTCTACCGATTCCACAAGTAGGTACCGTAACTGTGGTCTACGTCACCGATCCTGAAGGAAACATCATTGAACTACAACACTGGTCATAACCTCAATCATCATTATATGAACTATATATATTACATCTTACGAGATGATGAAAAAGTGCCGTTCTGCGATAAATGCGGCGTCTACGTTACTCCTTTAGATAAATACTGTTTCAGATGCTCTAATAAACTACCGCAATTAACAGAAACCATCGATGCCATGACCTATATTGAACAGTACTATTCAACACTAGACAAAAAACAAGTGACTACTCCAACGAAGAAACGATGACACCAACTGAATCACAAAAACAAAACAACTCTTATATCCATATACACGTAAAATCAGGTTTATGAAGCAAAAACAGTTCACGGTTCTACTCGACAGCATCATGAAGAACCAGGGAATACAAGTTCTCACCGATAACGATTGTAACGTCATTATTGCCTGTAATGCAGCTTCAGAACGTGAATTCCAAAAAGAAGCCCAAGATGTGGACGCTATTATCCTACGATTCGTCGGGAAAGTAACCGAAACAGTTATCCAAAAAGCGAAGAACCTCAAAGTGATTGGACGCCACGGCGTCGGCTTAGACAACGTCGATGTCACCGCAGCGACAAAAAGGGGAATCCCCGTCGTCTACACGCCAGAAGCGAACAGTGAATCCGTTGCAGACCACGTCCTCGGATTGATGTTAGCCTTAGCACATCGAATTCCACGCATTCACAATGCCGTAACCCTCGACAACAACTGGAAGATACGTGAGAACGAGAACTATTATGGAAATGACGTCTGGAAACGAACACTTGGTGTAATAGGATACGGTCGAATAGGCAAAGGAGTCGTTACACGAGCAAAAGGCTTCAACATGAAGATCCTCTTCTATGATATACAACACTTCGATGACGAAGATGCTCAACAAGTAAGTCTCGAAGAACTCTTACAAGCATCAGATTTTATCAGCGTCAACCTTCCACTCACAGAAGAAACCAGGCACCTCCTCACTCGAAAAGAATTTGAGATGATGAACGATAATGCCTATCTCATTAACACATCACGGGGGGGCGTCATCGATGAAGACGCTCTATATAACGCTCTAAAGAACGGGAAGTTGAAAGGCGCGGGATTAGATGTTCTCCAGCAAGAACCCCCAGATCCACAGAATCCTCTCCTCTCCCTTGAGAACGTGATTATCACCCCGCACATGGCATCCTCAACCCATGAAAGCATGATGCGCATGGCACTCACCGTCTCAGAAGAAATCGTAAAAGTACTCCACAAACAGAAACCCCAATTCATCGCGAATCCCGAAGTATTACAGAGAAGATAACCAACACCTCTCCTATCAGTTAGAAACTATTTGACCCCCCCTCGTGACATTTTACTGGAAACATAAATAAAAATAATCTAAAAGGAGCCTTCCTTAATCCTAACACCAGTCTGCCCTCAATGGCTCTCCGAAAAAATTCTCTCATATCATCCTTAGTTACTTTTCTCGGATTCCGAGCAACATGCTTAGTACTCTTAAACACGTTATTGGCGAGCATCGGAATCATATCCTCAGTTACCCCCCCTCCCTAATTGAACTCGGAAAATGAAGGTCCCCAAGAAGCTTTTAAATTCCACTAGCAGCTTGAGCAGCATCTTCTATTGACCCTTCCTCAAGAGCCTCACCCAGAAGACAAGCAATCGTACCATGCTTCGTTGGACTCGAAGAACTAATATACTCCACAACGTAGGGCATCGTTAATTTGATGGAGAGCCCATGAAGAAGATGAAGCTCAAATCCATAAGGCATACCCCACTGCATGGCCTAAAACCGTTAGCTAGCTAAAGGTACAGTTATCTTCCTATCTAAACCAGACTGTAGAATACCGGAATCAATGATCACCACAACCTTCTTTCCATCGATCTTACGCACTTCATCCCCAACTTGACGTATCGAGTCAACCCCAAAAACGATTTTCTGAGCAGTAGAGAACGAGAACATCCAAGTATTCACCCTTCAACCGATTATCTAGTGGAGAACACTAAGAGCTAGACTCCTTTATTGCTAATCCCTTTTTTTCTAGAATTGGAATAACATCTTCTAGTTCCAGCCTTTGAAGAGTCTCCTGTGTGGGAACTCCCATTTCATCCCATCCAACTGCTTGATAGTATTCGCTTCGCATATCCTCAAATTTCTCTCGTTCCACTTTTTTGCCTTTCTGTGGCCCTGTTGGAAGCGGTTCATAGAAGCGATCCGGAATTTCATCATTCACTTTCGGCTTCCACGTAAGATCAGGGCCTCCCAGAAGAAGTAGAGCACGTTGCAGTTGCAGAATTCTCAAGGCAATAGGATCATACCATTCCTCCTTAGTGATAGTCCATCCAGTAACCGCGTTGAGAAACGAAATATTAACATTAAAAGGAATATCGAACGTGTTAAACCAGCAGTAAACACCTGAATCGAAGAACATAACCGATAATTCACTATTGTCTTGATCAATCGGAAGCTGAGCAATAGACGTGTGATCCCCTCCTTGCACTGAGCAAGCATAAGACTCGACATCTGGATAATCAAGACCGCTTCGAACACCATGCGCACCTATCGCTACTCCCTTCGATTGAACAGCATACGGGAGCACATCTTTCTTCTTCACCTTTGAGATCTCAACTGCTGCACGATACGTTCCCTCAGCGAGAATCTTCCCAATCCCTTTTCGATGTGCAATCATCTGCGCTAAAACCTCAAACGCTTTAGTATTCCCCCACTGAAGATCCAGTCCATCAAGATCCTTCTTGGTAAGAATATTCTTATCATACAACTCCGCTGCAAATCCTAAGACATTCCCCACATTAATTCCGCAGAATCCAAGATCATCCATTCGCGCCGCAAGGTACACATTATCCTCAGGAGTAAAAATCCCTAGATTCGGACCAAGATAGGCTTGCAACTCGTAGTCAGGATTATCACCGATTGTACCATAATAGGGCCCTACCTTAGGCATCGCAATTTTCATACACGTTGTCGTACATCCAAAGTCTCCCCAATATCGTTTAATCCACACTCTCTCTTCGAATCTATCCACCCCAAAGCTTTTCTCATCATGCCATTCTTCCCACCAATTCCTTATTGGCTCTGAGCTTGTGCGATTCCCAACATCATAACCTAAATCACCAGTACCCCATCGTCTCCAATACTCATCTTTCAAACACGTTGTACACACAAAATCAAGTAAACGCTTAACCTCTTCTCTATCAGCAACATCAGGTAATGGACCTGTCCCCTTCGCTGAGATCGCTTTAATATTCTTCGATCCCATAACAGCTCCATACCCTCCATAACCCGCTGCGTGAGTCCACTTCGCTGTTACCGCAGCGATACGTGACAGATTCTCCCCAGCAGGACCAATATACAGAACTGAAGGTTCCCTCCACTCTCCCTTCCTTGGATTAAGCTCCCCAAAACGCGCAATCTCTTCATCAACTATCGTTCGTAGAGTCTCTTTCGCCTCGCTTCCCCAAATGTGCTCCGCACTTCTAATTTCAACATGTTCATCAAGAATGGAGATCATGGAAGGTTTAGGAGTTTTTCCAGAGAGAATCATTCCGTCGTATCCAGCACATCGCAGTTCGACTCCAAACTCCCCTGCAACTGTTGATCCTATGACTCCATTGCTCTGCGGTGATTTCCCACTGACACATGTTCGTCCACCAGGAAAATATCCCGTTAAAGGACCAGTCAAGATTAAGAGAAGATTCTCTTCTCCGAGAGGATCAACCTCATCCCATCGTGATCCTAGACGATCCCATAGTATCTTCGTTGCAAGACCGCGCCCACCAATATACCTCTTTAAAAGATCTTTGGAAAGTATAGTAGCGTCAATTTTGTTTCTTGTTAGATCTATTTCCAAAAATTTACCAGCGAATCCATCCATTTCAAATCAACTTCTTTCCAGCTTCTCCATAGAGAATAGTCACTAGATCTTTCGTAACCTCACGGGGCTTACGCGCATAGAGTCGTCGATTATTTCGTGCATTATCCTTTTCCTTATTAACGAGTCTAAGCGCATCCCATTTCCCCTCCTGACACACTTTTACACATTGAGGATCGCCAGCACACAAATCACAGATTAAAATATAATCCTCTTTTGGGTGCATATGAGGAATTTTTCCGGGGCACGCATCTATACAGACTCCACACGCCGTACACTTCTCTTTATTGACCTCTACAGCTCTAGTTGTAGAATTCACAGATAATGCGTCAAAAGAACACGCTTCAACGCAGGGATAATCGATACATTGAGCGCAGAGGTGAGGAAACTCAGCGCCAGGAACTAGCATAAAGACACGAACTCGCGACGCTTCAGGCCATATCCGATCTTCATGAAAAAGAGAGCAAGCTACTTCGCATCGGCGACATCCACTACAATTCTTATAATCCCGTGCAATCCAGAGATCTTCTATCTCGCTCATCTATACTATCTCCATTCCAATTATACATCTTATATTGAGAACAAATTTAAAAGAGTTAATCAGAAAATACGCTCTTAGACTCCTGTCTTTTCTTCACCAAAAATTATAACATAGATTAATAATTGAGAAGGTGGCTAGTTAGTCCAATGTTAATACTAACTCACTAATTCCTCATGAATAATAACTCGACAAACAGTTATACTATATAAAAAAAAATTAGCTCCGCTAGAGTTTAACCGTTAGTTCATCATCAATTAGATATCCAAACCATTTCCAAAATTATCGAAAGACTGGATAATTGGGGAGCATTCTCGATGGAGATGGATAGTTCCACTGAGGTTGATAATATTGTTGGGGTTGATAATATTGTTGTGGAAGGTATC
>CAZAXO010000101.1:0-7974 GCA_964489085.1 uncultured Candidatus Bathyarchaeia archaeon | reverse complement strand
ACATAGAATCAATTACTCTGTTCAAAGCTGTACTAATATCTACGATGACTGCTGCATCGGCGTTCTCATTAATTATGATCCCCGCTGTGGCATGAGGAACAAAAATATTGCATATTCCTTCAGCAACATTTTCTTTTAATAGAACACCTTCTATGCGCGTGGTTATATCTATAAAATCATTTTTTTCTGATAATTTAATATTAATAGTATACATGTAATGTACTATATGCTATACTACTGAAAAAAATTCTTGTTCATAATAGTGGATGAAAGTCTCCTTTTCGTTTTTTATCGCTTGAGTAATATACATCATATTAACTCAAAACTTACAGTTTGAGTATATACTTTATTTTACTTATATTACATATACTTCGTTGGGAGTAAATAGTAGTTGAAATCTGCTATGACTTTAAGTTATATTGTTATTAAGAAGGAAATTGTAGACATTACTATAAGCTTTTGATTAATTAATTTACGAATATGATATATTAATTTGATGAGGGAAAAACCGTTATGTCGTTATTACCCAAAGAACTATTGAATGAATATCTCTATTTCCTATTAAGCTTAATGAGTTTCATCATTTTTGCCAGTATTATACATATATTAATTAGAACTTGGTTACGAAAAAAATCTGAGCAAACCAAAAATGAACTGTATCATATCCTTAACATGTTGAGAAAACCTTTAGTGATCATTATTATTCTAATAGGTTTTAATTTCGCATTGAATGACTTATCTATTTTTACTTCATTCAATCTATTGATTGATAGAATATTTTTTATTGTTATCGTATTGGTATTCGCTTTTCTCATTTCTAAGATCTCATCTGTAATAATTAATAGATGGCTTCAAATAACAAAAAGATTCGAAAGAACACCTATTCTAATTAGTAGAGTTATTTCAGTAGTAGTTTACCTCATAGCAATCTCAATGTTATTAGGTTATTTTGAAGCAGATATAACCCCTCTAGTCGCTACTTTAGGTATCGGAGGATTAGCTGTCGGTCTCGCTCTTCAAAATACTTTATCGAATTTCTTCGCTGGATTACATATCATTTCTGATAGACCAATCAATCTAGGCGACTTTATAGAATTAGATGAAAATAGCGCAGGATATGTTGAAGATATAGGATGGCGGTCAACGAGAATAAGAACTCTATTGAATACTATTATTATAGTTCCGAATTCTAAACTTGCAGAAACGATTATTACAAATTATTCTCTTCCTGTAAATGAGATGGCAGTTTTTGTTGAATGTGGCGTTGCTTATGGTTCAGATTTAAAAAAAGTAGAAGAAATAACCTTAGATGTAGCAAAACAGATTCAGAAAACAATTCCTGGAGCTATTAAAAGCTTTGAGCCTATGATACGATACCATACTTTTGCTGATTCAAATATTAATTTCAGAGTAATTCTACGAGTTGAAATGTTTGAAGCAAAATATATAATTGTTCACGAATTCGTTAAAGAATTGAAAAGAAGATATGATGCAGAGAATATTGAAATTTCTTGGCCAGTGAGAAAAATATACTATGGTGAGTAAATATTTAGAAATAGACTAGTTACTTTCTTGGGAATCATAACTTTTTTACTAGTATGCAAGTTTATATTGCTTAGATAATTTAATAATGGGAGTCGACTATTTATCTACGTTTAAACAATTACAAAATAAAAAAATTAAAGATCTTCAAAGTCCTTATAGGTGTTTATGCATTACTGTTGGAAAATGTGTACTGATGACATCTCTTGCGTTTCTCAGATTGTTTTTCCTAAGCAACATGTTACTATAGCGCCAAAAAAACTCGTACTATTTGATTTTGATGGAACTATAATCAATTCTCAATCATCTGTTTTCTCAATTATTAATCGTCTATCTAAAGAATTTGGATATCGTAAATTGTCAGAAGAATTATTTCAGAGGCTGAGAAATGAGAAATCTCAAGATATTTTAAAAAAATTGGGTATTCCCCTTTTGAAGCTTCCTTTCTTTGTTAGGAAATTTCGACATGAACTGAATAAAGACATTGAATTTATAAAACCAATATTGAATATACGCGATGTATTATTCATCCTAAAGAATAAAGGATACATATTAGGTATCCTTACTTCAAATTCAAATGAAAATGTAACCTCATTCATAGATAAGAATGATTTAAATTTTTTCAGTTTAATATTTTCGGAGAGGAGTCTTTTTGGAAAAAGTAGTATAATTAAAACTATTTTAAAAAATCAAAACCTGAAACCAGAAGAAGTAATATATGTTGGGGATGAAACAAGAGATATAGAGGCAGCGAAACGAAATAATGTTCAGATAATCGCTGTGTGCTGGGGATTCAATTCAAAGAAAATATTGCAGAAACATAATCCTGATTTCCTGATAGAAGAACCGAAAGAAATTCTTGAAATTATTTGATTGAATCAGTTAAGACAGTGATATCTATTGATTATACAAGAATTTAGATATATCTCTTATACCATGCTTTTATCGATAAAATGTTAATGCCATGTTTTGAATTGTGTTGGCAATTTGCACTATATATTATTCTTCTGGGAAGTTTTATCTTAATTGTAATACTTTTTTCAAGTTTTTATATCGATTTCTTACAGTAACTTCTGTTACGTTTGATGCTTCTGCAAGTTGATTTTGTGTCTTCTTTTCTCCATTAAGTACACATGCAACATAAAGAGCAGCTGCAGCTAAACCCATTGGATCTTTTCCTGTAACAATGTTTTTTTCTTTAGCCTCTCTTAAGATATCTAATGCTTTCATTTGAATCCTCATTGAGATATTTGATTTTGCACTAATTTTAGAGATACATTTCACAGGATCCTCAACAGGCATCTTCATTTCAAGTTCCTTAAGAAGTAACCTGTAACAACGAGCAATATCCTTTCTTTTTATACCACTTGCTTCTGCACACTCCTTCAATGTACGAGGAGTTTCGGTAGTTCTACATGCTGCATAAAGTGAAGCAAGAGCGATACCTGCTATAGAACGTCCTCTTACCAATCCTGAGTCCAGTGCTCTTCGATAGATAATTGCCGCTCTCTCTTTTATTGAGGGGGGTAGATGAAGTTTATCAGAAAATCGATCAATGTCTGCCATAGCCTGAATAAGATTTCTGCTTTTCGACGAATTTGTATTAACTCTGTTATGCCACGTTCTTAATCTCAGCATCTCACGTTTTCTATTAGAAGAAAGAGACTTACCATATACATCTTTATTTATCGTCTTCATAACAGTGGATAATCCTTTATCGTACATTGAAAATGAGATTGGCGCACCAGTTCTACTCCTACCTTCATGCTCCTCTTTTGTAAAAGCTCTCCATTCAGGTGCTGTACTTATCATTTGTTCAGAAATTACTAAACCACAAGTTTCACAAATAATCTCACCTTGATCATAATCTTCTACAAGATTATCACTGGCACACTCAGGACAACTCTGCAACTTTTTCAATAACTTTTTTTTCATCATCATTTTTAATTCAATCCTAAATATTTTCAAATATGAATAGAGTAAGCATAAACGAGTCAGATTTACTAGTTACTCATTTAATTTCGGATTATGTTCTTCTTGCTAGATTATCCATGTTTTTTCTCTATCTGTTATCAGTATTTGTGACCTGAGAGAAGCAAACGAAGTTTGCTGAGGTTGGACGAGTCCCTTCAGACATGCTATTCATTAAAGAATAAGCTTAAACTCATATAATCGAGTTAAACAGACCCATTTACACAATACTTATATATAATAATAATGTTATACTATTTAAATGTTTCTATTGTAGATTCTGTATAGTTATCGGTTGATGGTTTGAAGTGGATATTTTCGGTTGATTTGGGTTTATTAGTGAAAATACACTATCAGATAATAGAAAATTTATCTTCTCGAGCTTTGAAAAGAGGATCAAAAGAGTAGCAGAATTATTTTTTTATGTGAGGTCGGCAAACCAACTTTTTAACTTGGCCTTCAAAAAGCATCGCTGAATTGAGGAATGTAAAAAATACTATGAATAAAGCTAGAATTGCCTACCACATCAATTATATTCCTCAACCTATTACATAACGTGAATAGATAATAAAAACTATCTATACCAGATGTTTGTTACGGGTTGAAATTACAGTAGTCATCTTTACAGAATCCTATTGAAGTTGGGATATTCGTAAGTATTTATAAGATACTGGATGGAATCGATTGAGGAGAAAATACCTATTTCCCAGAATAATCTTATCCAATACTTAATTTAGATGCAACTACCATTAATAAAAAAGATTAACTTAATAAAGTTCCTTGTATACAATATTAGATAGGAATGAAATATGTCAATAATACCTCTTCAGTCTGGAATATCAAGATATCTTCCCTCATTGCCATGGGCTTATAGTCATATAGCATATTATCCGACACTTTATCATCCATCATACATGTACCCTTCAATGTATAATAACTATCCGTTATCTCTTCGTGGTCAATCTTACGCTTCTCAAACAAGTCAATATACCCCCCGTATCTTGAGTTACTATGATGTCTACTACCAAGCAACCTATAATCCTGGAAACTTTTGGATATGGCCCCCTGGGAAATAGGAAAAAACTAGATAAGCCCACCTTTTTTTTATTATACAACTAACCTATAATTCAAAATCAGTATAGAATATTCATTTACTATACGTTACCTTTACTTCTTGTTATTATATCATAAATGTATCTGGTGTTACATACTTTCCATATCTTAATTTAGTTTCAATCAATCTTTTTTTCTGTTCTTTTAATATTCGAAATAATAGTTGAGGCGTATCATACACTCTTGTTTGATAAATTTTAAGCACTCTATTAATCTTTGCTATGTTTTCAGTTACTCGTAATGTAAATTGTTTATTATAATCTACTTCTGAATAGTCTTCATCTAGTATTTCCTTAAACAATCTCTTAATATCTTGGTATTTCGGTATAAGTCCTGTTGGTATGTTTATCGCGTCGACATCATTATGGGTACGTAACTCCATCCATTTTAACCAGATTGATTTATCCTTTTTATGATTCAAATATGCGCCATCAGAATCTCGTAAGAAGTAATTAACTGAAAAGATTCGTGGAGGTGAAGTTAAACCAATACCAAAATTAAGGTTACTCTCAATATATTGGCCTATTGGGATGGATAAAAAATCGATATTTGCCATGGGATTAAATACTCTAACTCCTTCTTTTCCAAGAGTAGCAGCTGTTGTTTCTGATTCTAATATTGCACCTTTAGTAATGATTCCATGAGTCCAATCAAACGCCTCCTCTACGGGTACCCATGTATCAGAATCTCTACCGCCATATATTATTCCACTTATTTCAACACCGTCTGGATCATTGATTTTAGGATCGAGGTTTTCGAGAATGTTCATATCAAAGGTAAATCTAGCGTTTTTATGGGATGGAGGGATCTTATTACCTTCTTCGTCTACTTTATTTATGAACCATTTCCCCGAATAATTAGTACCAGTTTTAGGGCATTCTCCATCTTTACCTACCCAATAAGGTATGTTCTCTTGTGTTACTAGAATGTTTGAAAAAATTATCTCTTCTGGTGAGGTAAGAGCTGTCCAGAGTAAAGGTTCATCAACCGAATTAATTCCCTCTATGATCCCAAACATACCTTTTTCTGCATTTACTGTTCGTACTTTTCCCTCTATCTTCTTTATATAAGCTATATCATCGCCAATTATAGTCTCTCCTTCTATCATGGCAGTTGCAGTCTTTCCACACATGGAAGGATAGGCTCCGGTGAAGTAGCTGATTCTCCCATTTGGCCCCCGGATTCCCATTATGAACATGTGTTCTGTTAACCATCCTTCCTTTGATGCGGTATTTATTGTTAAACGCATCGCTAATTTTTTAAGACCTATAGTATTTCCTCCGTACTGTGTATTTGTACTATAAATGATTTCATCATCAAGATCGATGTATACTCTACGTTTATCTAAATTTTTACTTACTAACAAGTTAAGTCCTGTTTCTTCCAGCTCTCCTTGTGAATGAACAAACTTTAAAAATGGTTCTTCGGACCCTCGGCTAATAAATTCTTCGTAACCCTGTCTATAGAGTAAATTTTCACTATGTACAACATAACTTGAATCTGTGAGTTGAACGCATAGCTTAGTGAATTTTGATTTAGTCGGTCCTAAACAGAAAAATTTAATGTATAATTCATGTCCTTTCATGATATTGTTTAAAATCGAATCTAGGTCTCTAAGCCCCTCTTCTTTATCTATTGTATTGATCTCAGGTCCGAGGTTGACGCCTTCAGGTACAAGAAATTTTGTTCTTTCTTTATCTCTTGCTTGATCATTGTATCCATCGAAATGAACGGTATGTGTTTTTATTGAAAGTTGTTTTTCCTCTCTATTCTTTATCGCTGATTCTCGAATATACTGAAGATCTTTATTTGAATCGTCGCAGAGAAAAACTGTATCTGGATTACAAAGACGAATATAGTCAGCAATGAATCTGTGAAGTTTTGGATTTTGTATTCGAGAAAGTTTTTTCTGATCTTTAGGGTGTAATTTATCTAGAAGAATTGTGTTAGTTAATTGATCTAAAATTACATCTTGATTAGTATTAGAATCTTTCAATTTTTAGTCTTCCTATTAATCGTAAAATGTTTAGATTCATGTTCTTCGATAATATATTGCATTTGAAACATGCAAACATGAAATATAAATGAACCGGGTAGATAGGTGATTTTATATGGATGTGTTTTCAGCTAAAAGTTATCCTCTATCAATATTTCACTACATAATTGTTTTTGTGAAAAGAATGATTATCGATTTTTTGAGAGGTTAGTAGAATTAAGAATTGAATATCCTTTGATTAAGTGTATATTATATGATGAGTTACTAAATTTATTTATAACTATTCAGTATTAAATATTATTGTGAATAAAGATGTTAAGTTGGTGGATTATTGGAGGATTAATCGCTGCAGCTGCGGCTACGGGTGGTATAGCCGGATATGCTGCATCAAGAAAAAAAGGCTATTATTGGCAAATAGGATATGATCCCTACTGGCGTAGATGGGTTTGGGTTCCAGTTTATCACTAACAGAATCTGTCATTTCATATGCTAACATTCGAAATAGAATCTAATAAGGTGCAATTATTTAGTATAAAGATGAATTACACTTTTATAGTATTTTTTCTACAATCCTGTTTAACAGTATTTTTTTAAAAATGGATGATATTAGAGTATTCTAGGAAATTTTACTATTCTTTATTAGGGTAGCCATTTACTTTTTAGTATTCATCATTTGATTGATTTAATCATTAGTTTTTCATTCTCTTTGACAGTAGTAAGCCAAAAATGCATGCTACTGTTATGCTTAGAATGCCGTAGACGATTGCTTTGAATACTGAATCTTTCTTCAATGAATCAAGTTTCTTTATCTTATTTAATGATTCCATATTTATTCACCTATTGTATATCTGTAGCACATGGATACATATATCTGCTATCTACAGATACATTAAATAATACAAGCCAAAGCAAACAACAAATAGCATAACTATGTTAATCACTTAGACAAAAACTTCAATTTATATATTGGAAACAAAAAAGATAAGATCATCCCTGCAATTATGAAGCATTAAATGTAGAATCGAAAATCAATTTAGAATGAAGATAAATGGATAAATAGTTAGTGAGCATATCTATTACGCTATGTCTCGACGATTACGAAGTAGAGAGATTGTAGAGGGTCGGTCTAGAGCTGCTCATCGAGCGCTTCTCTACTCACTGGGATTAAATAAAGAAGAATTAGAACAACCATTTATCGCCATTGTTAATGCTTGGAATGAAATAGTACCTGGTCATATCCATTTACATACTATTAGTAACGCAGTGAAAACAGGAATACGCGCTGCGGGAGGTATCCCCTTTGAGTTCAATACCATATCAGTTTGTGATGGTATGGCGCAAGGACATAGTGG